>NZ_HF986263.1:93113-99165 GCF_000431435.1 Veillonella sp. CAG:933 | reverse complement strand
CCCCTTCTTTTCATTTATTAAGATGTAAGAACCCAATCTGATTTTATTCGTTTTCTACCAAGGCGAAGCAACGCGCCGCAAAGCCGGTACCGCCTTTCAATTTAGGGAAAGTTACAAAGATAACGGCTCCTACCGGTGGTAACTCATCCAAGTGAGCCAACACTTCCACCTGAATTCTATCCTGCGACAAAATATACTGCTCAGCCGGCAACGGATGGGAATCCGGTTGGAATGCTCGAATCGCCGCATCCGTATCGGCCGTTTCATGACCGATGGCGCCGATATTACGTTCTTTTACCAAAAACTCCAATGTGGGAATCGTCCAGCCCGGCGTATGAGGATTGCCGTCGGCATCCTTTTTCTGAAAATCATCGGCCGGCTGTTTATACCAATCGGTTCTAAAGGCAACAAACGCACCTTCCGGAATACGGCCGTACTGTTCTTCAAAGGCCAACACATCTTCAACGGATAATTCATAATCCGGATTTTCAGCTACTTCTTTGGATTTATCGATAACAACCAATGGATATACCATTTCATCAACACGAAGCTGCTCTTGCGTACGCCCCTTCGGATCAAAATGAATCGGTGCATCCACATGCGTACCGTACTGACCTACGACAGTGTATTCCTTAATCTGCATAGGCGCTTCCGTCCAAGTGTCACCGTCTTTTTTATTTTCGGGATAATCATACAAAGTCGTTTCTTTTAGCGGCTTAAAACCCCACCAATGCGGTGTTTCCGGACTTAGTTCATGCGTCAAATCCACAAAGCGATACTTCGGCGACTTCCAAGCCGCCACCTGTTCCCACAATCTTAAACTCATACTCTCTCCTCTTTTCTTTTGAAAAAAATTCTCTAATCTCTCATTGCACCAAAACAACGTTTATATAAGTGCACTTTCATCCCCCGGCGTCTGTTAAACATTTGTTTTTGTGTAATAGATATATTATACCATTAAAATTATAGGAATAATAGTTAACAACAGAAGAAAAACAGCTCTTTTCTCACATGTCTACACTTAGCTTAACCCCGCTAAAAATGCTTTCACCTTATCGAGCACTTCAATAATCTTTTCAAAAAACAACCGAATTTCGTTGAGATAACTATTAATCTTCAGATCCGTATCATCCGTACGATTTACATCTTGCTGCACGGACTGCACTATCCCGCGCGCTATGGCAGGCATATTTTGTGAAAACTCATGATCATAGCCCTCCACGATTTCAAGCGTGCTATGCTTATAAATTTCAACAAAACGCTGCGCATACCGTGGCGGCACTACCGTATCCTCCTTTCCCTGAATGATAGTCACCGGCCCCGTATACAGCTTGGCCGTATCATACAAAGGCAGACTATAAGCCGTTTTAAAATAATCACGGCCTACGTGTAAACCGCTAGGCAACTCAATGTATTCCGGCATAGTATCCGTGTCGAACTGTACACCAAAGAAGGCTCCCCCAATCGTTTTATCTACGATATTAGCGGCCGGAGCCAATAAAACCAACCCTTTCACCGCATCATTGCCATATTGCTCCGTTAACTCGCCGGCCAACATGCTGGCTACCACACCACCTTGCGAATGGCCGACCAGTAAAATATTCGTAACGCCCGGTAACGCTTTGGCGTACGCATAGACCTTCTTCGCATCTTCAATTTCATTCGGCACCGTCATGTCTTGAAAACGGCCTTCACTGTCACCGTGCCCGTTAAAATCAAAGCGAATGGAAGCAATCCCCGCTTTTTCTAAATATTCCGCCGTCAATTCCAGTAATTTATAATCTTTGCTCGCGGAAAAACCGTGCATCAAAATAACCAAGGGATAACTCTGAACCTTGTCCGGTGTTTGCAACACAGCCGACAAGGCGCCGTGGTCACCTTGAATCATAAGTCTTTCCGATTTAGCCTCAACACCGTTAAATGACACAGCCGTCATAAAGCTGATAAAGCCCACCAGCACCATGAGTACCGTCATTTTTTTCAGTATATATTTCATATGAGTAATCTTCCGTTTCTTTTTAAACATCTATTAATTTCCGAGAAAATTCTTGGTAAAAATCTCTAGTAGGAATTCTTGCTTGAAATTCGTAGTAATTTCCTTTTAAAACTTCCTTATAAAGTCTCCGTCAAACCAGCTAATAAATACACTGTCAATAATGATATGTTCATACTACAAGCATATTATAAGTATAGAGTATCATATAAAATTCAATAAGAAAAGGAACCGTCCGTTCATTAATAAAGTATATTATGTGCCGTTTATTGTCAGCTACTTATTATCAACCGCGATACGTCTCCGCTTATGATAGATATTACCGAAAAGCTCCATTTAGTCCAAAATATATGCGTGAAACAATCATATAGCATCTTCACTTCATATTAATATATCAAAAAATTGTAAAGTATCTTTTATATTACATAGCTTAATCATTACAGATAATAGCTGCATTTACAGCTATTATCTCATCAAATTTAATAATATTTTTAATAAAAAAATCTTGTGTATTTCGAAATTTAACGTTATAATAATAGTATAAATGGATAATAATTATCCGTTAACATTCAAAACAATCGAAAAGTTAGTAGGTACTAAGGAGGAAATAGGAAAATGAGTGACAAAAAGAAATTGACTACCGCATTTGGTGCACCCGTACCGGACAATAATAACTCTATGACGGCCGGCAAACGTGGTCCTGTCCTTATGCAAGACGTATGGCTCATGGAAAAACTAGGCCATTTTGCTCGTGAAGTAATTCCTGAAAGACGTATGCATGCTAAAGGTTCCGGTGCATTCGGTACTTTTACTGTAACTAATGACATCACTAAATACACTAAAGCTAAACTTTTTTCAGAAGTTGGCAAAAAAACCGATTTATTCGTTCGTTTCTCCACAGTAGCCGGGGAACGCGGTGCAGCTGACGCCGAACGCGATATTCGCGGTTTTGCCGTTAAATTCTACACCGAAGAAGGCAACTGGGACCTCGTTGGTAACAACACCCCGGTATTCTTCATTCGCGATCCATTGCAATTCCCTGATTTGAACCGTGCCGTAAAACGTAATCCAAAAACAAACTTGCGTGATGCCGAAGCTAACTGGGACTTCTGGACCAGCTTACCGGAAGCCATCCACCAGATTACTATCGTTATGAGTGACCGTGGTATCCCTTCCTCCTACCGCCATATGCATGGTTTCGGTAGCCATACGTACAGCTTAATCAACGCCAATAACGAACGCGTTTGGGTTAAATTCCACTGGGTTTGCCAACAACCGATTGAAAACTTGAGCGACCAAGAAGCAGCCGAAGTGGTAGCCGGCGACCGCGAAAGCCATCAACGGGATTTATTCGACGCCATTGAAAAAGGCGACTTCCCGAAATGGAAATTGTGCATCCAGGTTATGACGGAAGAAAAGGCTAAAGAAATGCCATACAATCCGTTCGACCTCACTAAAGTTTGGTATCACAGCGAATTCCCGCTCATCGAAGTTGGTGTCATGGAATTGAACCGCAATCCTGAAAACTACTTCCAAGACGTTGAACAAGCTGCCTTTGCTCCGTCCACCATAATTCCGGGCATCGGATTCTCCCCTGACAGAATGTTACAAGGTCGTTTATTCTCCTATGCTGACGCACAGCGTTACCGCTTAGGCACTAACTACCATCAGATTCCTGTTAACGCCGCTAAATGCCCTGTTAACATGTACCATCGCGACGGTCTCGGCCGTGTTGACGGTAACCACGGCGCTACCATCGGCTATGCGCCAAACACTAAAGGCGAATGGCTCAACCAACCGGAATTCAAAGAACCACCGCTCGATATTACGGGCCCTGCTTACCAATACGATTTCTATGAAGACGATTCCGATTTCTACACCCAACCGGGCAAATTGTTCCGTCTCATGACTCCGGAAAAACAACAACTTTTATTTGAAAATACAGCACGTGCTATGAACGGCGTTTCTAAAGAAATTCAAGAACGCCATGCTAAACATTGTTACCAATGTGATCCGGCTTACGGCGAAGGCGTAGCCAAGGCACTCGGTATTACAGTTGATTTTTCCAATTTAAATGATTAATATATTCGCGTTTCATGTGACCAATGTGTGCAATTAATCATTAAAAATAACTACTCTCTCTAGGAAAATCAGCTGCATAATAAGCAAACCCCCTCTCTGTGCATCCGCACGGAGAGGGGGTTTGTGTTATCTGAATCCAAAGCTTAGGATTATAGGATTATAGGGTTATAGGGTTATAGGACAAAACTTACAACAATAACTGCATAAAGCCTAACAAACCAAATATAACAGCCAGCGCAATAGTAAACGGCATCATAAGTTTCAATATTTTATCTTCACCTTCGTTAAAACCGGTTGTGACAATACCCATAATCACACAGCCCGGCGAAAAGGAATTGCCAAGCACGCCGCCGGTAGTTTGCAACGCTGCCGTAATAGCCGGATTTATGCCCAGCGCCTTAGCCGCCAGCATTTGTAAATTGCCGAATAATATATTGGACGACATATTACTGCCCGTCAAAAAGGACCCGATCATGCCCAGTAACGGCGATACGATAACATAGTAAATACCGAGCAATTCAACAATCCCCGTTGAAAGCACATAAATTTGCCCGCTACTGCCCATATATTTAGCCATGACAATCAAACAGGTAATCGCTATGGTAGGCGCCTTACATTTTTCAAAAGTACGTTTATTAATAGCCGTTACCGCTGATTTAGGTAAAAATTTCTTTTTTTCATAGTACCAAAGACTACTTAGCGCTGACAAAAGTAAGAACGTACCTGCATACGTTAAGGGTTGCACAGGGCTGAAATAAGGCTCCGCCTTAGTCATATAGCCAAAAGCAGTCGCCGTCTCAGGAAACGTGAGCGCCACTTTCCAGACACTGAGAGCATTGTAAATCGGTGGCACTAACAAGCATAATACGGTAATGCCAATCAACAGATAGTATGGCAAAAAAGCTTGATTAAACGACATGGTACGTCCGGAAGTGACCTTTGCCGGCGTGTCATTCAACGGTGCTCTTTCAGTTTGATTAAGCCGCATCATAATTGGACTGTCCGTATTATACCATCGTTGCTTATACTTTGGAATTTTACTCACCACAAACACTAAGCCCATACCGATAGCGGTTGGTAAAAAGCAGGAAATTGTTGGATTAATGGTGGCAAGCCATAATTCGCCACCACCCATGACAAGCGACAAGCCAACTACTACCGGCCAAACAGATTGTATTGCCCTCATTCGTCCATATAACCAACAAATATATAGCACCGCTAAAAAGTTAAAAATCCAAATCATAGCCGCCGCCAAAAAGGCGGCATACACTTGTTCGTTGCCATTCATCGAGGATTGCTGAACCAAGGCCTCCCAAGCAAGCGCCAAGGTCCCAAACGTAGCGCCCCAAGAATGGCCCAGCAGTACAATGACAATACTGTACAGCGGCCTTACGCCAATACTCAATAACAGCGGCGCTCCCACCGCCACAGCAACACCAAAGCCGGTTATCCCCTGTAAGAAACTGGGGAACACCCATCCTAATATTAAAATCTGCAATAGTTCGTGTTTTGTAATCCGTTGAATACCTGTACGAATCGCCTCAACCGCCTTAACTTCACAAGTTATTTCATATAAATAAATAGCCGGCCAAATCACGAGCAATATGGTGGCAGCGTTCCAAACGCCCTTACCGGTTTCAAATAATAAAGCTAACGGTGATGATCCGAAAAGCAACCCGGCAATCAGCAATGCCAAGCTCATACTGACTACCGACGCCTTCGCAATCCGCCACCGCAGTTTAATAATCGCTACTAAAAGAAATACAATGGGTACTAACGCCGGTAACCAAAAACGTATATCCGTTGAAAGTTCCACAACTACAACTCCTTAATTTTCAAAACAGTGCCTGCAAATATTTTAGCTCTAGAGTATAAGGAATCAATTATGCCATATTCTTTTTTATTATGTGCATATTGACCGATGATACCGCAGTTATCTAAAACCGGAATACCGGCTGCCGCCATATTTCCGGCATC
>NZ_HF986263.1:27228-93107 GCF_000431435.1 Veillonella sp. CAG:933 | reverse complement strand
GGCTGCCGCCATATTTCCGGCATCGGATGCTCCGCCTAAATGCACTTTCCCAAATTCATCAAAACCGTTATCTTTGGCAACTGTATTAACAAAGTCTAGTAAACGAATCGCTTCTTTGGTTTCTTGAAGTGGCAATAATTTAGCGCGGTAATACGTTAACTTTGACTTTGTTCCTTCAATAAACGTTTCATCAGTAATTTCATACATAGAGTCCATAATACGTTTTGCTTCATTTTCATTTGTCACTCGCACATCGAACACGACTTCACAATGATCTGCAATGCCACTGGTGTGCCCACCACCCTTTATAACTGCCGTTGTAACCGTAGTTCCTACGGATAAGTCAGTGAGTTCAATAATTTTCTGAATCTTATACACGGCTTCATTAATTGCATTACGACCTTTCAAAAAATCATTACCGGCATGACCACCTACCCCGTCAACACTCAAATAATAGGTAAATTGACTTTTCTTCTGAGTACATAAACTATTATTCATTTGACCGGTTTCCATGTTAAAACAACAGAGTGCCCCTTTTGATTCAGCCGTTAGTATTTTATCGCCGTCATTACCGACATGATCGGATTCTTCTTCACCTACAACAATAAGTTTAATCGGGTGCTCCTTATACTGTATAAAGTTTAACGCTTTTGCAACATATAATGCAATAATTAAACCGCCTTTCATATCAAGCACACCGGGTCCAAAAATTTTCCCGTCTTTAATGACAGTCGGATTTTCACCGCCAAAGCTACCGGTATAATGTACTGTATCACAATGGCCGGAAAATATAATCGGTTTCCCCGGTCGATCCATCCCTAACTCGGCAATCATAATACCACAACGGTCATCGGCAACCTCTCTGAATCTACACGCAAAACCTTCTTTTTCCAACTGCTGTTGCAACCACGTTCTGGCTTTTAATACATTATCTTTTTCTTCAAAGTGCCCCTCTAAATCAGCAAACGTTCTTAAATCCTGTACCATGTCTTCCTTATGTTCATCAATAGATGTAAAGATTTTCGCTAATTGATTTTCCATGATAAATTACCTCCCAAGAACAGACTGTCAAATACCCAATCGAAATTAATACCTGTTGCTATACCTAACTTTTACTCATCTTAGCCAATAAAGATTTATCCAAATTAAACCCTGTAATCAACAATATAACGATTAAATAAAGTGGCATACTGACATAATATTTAAACATCGCAACCGGATCTACACCTAAAAAGCCGGTAACGGTAGCACACATTACTGTAAACGGTACGAACATAGAGAACACTAAACATCCAACAGTGGCAGCCCGTGTTAAATCCAAGCGATTCAAACCTGCTTTATCATAAACAGTTGTCATAATATTGCCTGTAAAAACTTCAGAGAAACTGGCCGAAGATGAGAAATTTGCCAAAAATCCCAATACAATTACGCATACAACTCCACTTAAACGACATTTAATTTTCTTAGTTAGTGGAACTACCAATACATCCAGTACATTACATAGCTTTAGTATTCCAAATAAACCAAATGAGAAGATAATTAAAACTGCTGTTCCCGTCATACTCGAAATGCCGCCTCGACTGAATAAAGTTTCAATTAATTTATTATCCGAAACTAAGTGATAGCCGCCCCATACCGCACTAACAGTATTTACGATACTTTGCCCTTGAAATACTACAGCCACACCTATAGCACTTAGAATACCAATTAAAATGGCCGGTATCGCCGGAAATTCAAAAATCAACAAGCCAAACACCAAAATCACCGGTATAAGACACCATACACCTAAATTGTAGCTATCTTCGATGGCAATAACTAAATTGCTTATAGTCGATGTATCAGCCATCGGTACATCCCCAAACCCCCCCATAAACGCATAAAATGCGAAGGATATAAGAATAACCGGAATTGTCATAGGCAACTGAAAAATTACACTTTTAAAAACATCTACATTCGTTGCACCGGCAATAACATTAGGAGTATCAGATAAAGGTGACAATCCATCACCAATAACGGCAGCACAAAGAATAGCACTGGCGGCCCAATAGGTATCAATTCCCATGCCGGCCGCAACCCCCATAAGGGCCACCCCAATTGTCCCACAGGTACCGAAACTTGTACCCGTAAAACAAGCACAAATAAAGGTAATCGCAAACGCTGTTGCTAAAAAATATTGAGGATTTATCATTTTTAACCCTAGAGCCGTAATATAAGCAATGGTACCACTGGCACACCAAGCACCAATTAATCCACCAATAATTAATATTATCACCGGTAAAGGCTCTAAATCGGGTCAATATATTTTGGATCATCCGGGCTTTAGCAAATTGGCCTTCACCGGTTCTACGGAAGTGGGTCTCAATGTATATAAAGCCGCCTCGGAACGTCTCATTCCGGCAACTTTGGAATTGGGCGGTAAATCGGCCAACATTTTCTTTGAAGATGCCAAATGGGATATGGCCTTAGATGGCGCTTTGCTCGGTATTTTGTTCAATCAGGGCCAGGTATGTTGTGCCGGCGCCCGTATTTTTGTCCAAGATACCATCTATGATAAATTTGTTGCCGACTTGGCCAAACTTTTTGACAAAGTTAAGGTCGGTATGCCTTGGGATGACACCACCGAATTGGGCGCTCAGATTTACGAAGAACAAGTTAAAAAGATTCTTGATTATGTGGAAATCGCGAAAGAGGAAGGGGCTCGCATTGCGGCCGGTGGTGTTCGCATAGTGGATGGTGAGTTTGCCAAAGGCTGCTTTGTTCGGCCAACTTTGATTGTGGATGCTACTAATGATATGCGCGTAGCACGGGAAGAAATTTTCGGACCGGTAGCCGTTGTGATTAAATTCCACAGCGAAGAAGAAGTAATTAAGATGGCCAACGACAGCATTTATGGTCTCGGCGGCGGTGTTTGGACACGCGATATCAACCGTGCCGTGCGTGTTGCACGAGCTATTGAAACCGGCCGTATGTGGGTGAATACATATAACGCGATTCCGGCAGGCGCACCGTTTGGTGGCTACAAACAATCCGGTATCGGCCGTGAAACCCATAAAGTTATCTTGGATCACTACAGCCAGAAGAAGAGTATTATCATTAACCTGGGTGAAAAGCCATCGGGTCTTTATAACTTAGATACTAAATAAAAGTCCATAGGATAGTCAATGAATATAATTTGAAAGTGAACCCTATTAACAATCGTCAAGTGGTTGTTAATAGGGTTCTTTTACGTCTTGAAAAAAATAAATGGTTAATTATCAGGGTAGATTGTATAATTAAATGAAGAGTATGATGTTCTATAAATTGTGAGTACGATGTTCCATACATTGTGTGTTTAAATATATTCCTGAACTAACAAGAAGCGATTCTTTATTTAATTCAAGTGAGGCCTTATGTTAACCAAAAACGAACTTTTAGAGTTGTTGCATAAAGATGTAGTACCGGCGCTTGGTTGTACGGAGCCGGTCTGCGTGGCTCTTTGTGCCGCTACAGCAAGTGCTGAATTAACGGACCCGATAGTACGGATTGAGGTAGAAGTCAGTCCCGGCCTTTATAAGAACGGCATGTCAGCCGGTATCCCGAATTGTGAGCACGTAGGCTTGCAGTATGCCGCGGCTCTTGGGGCTTTTTTAAAAAATCCGAATAAACGCATGGAATTATTTGAGGATATTACGCCGGATGTATTAAACGAGGTAGACGAACTCTGTAATAATGATGGTGTAATCGTTCAAATTAATTCGGAAGAAAGCGGTATATTTTCAAAATGCACTGTTTGGACTGCAGCGGAGCAAGCAACGTGTATTATTAAAAATGCTCATACGAATATTGTTTTTTTGCAAAAAAATAATGAAACAATCTTAGATTGTCGAGGCGGTCAACGTCTAAAACAAGACGATATATTGGTTGAAAAGCTAAAAGCCATGACCATTGCCCAAATGAGAAATTTGGTTGACACCGTGTCCGAAGATGAGTTGTTATTTTTGCTGGACGGCGTTGTGATGAATGAAACGCTGGCGGCCTATTCCAAATCCAATAAGATTGGTGTAGGCTTAGCAGATTCTATGCGAACAGGGGCAGGCCAAAAGTTGTTGTCAAATGATATAATGTCACGAATTATGGTGAAAGTTACCTCGGCAGCGGAAAGCCGTTTGGATGGCTGTTCTATGCCGACTATGAGTAGTTCGGGGGCCGGCACCAAAGGCTTGGTGGTTATTTTACCGGTGAACGAAATGGCTGATGAATTGCAAGTTTCCGTATTAAAACGCGTGCGTGCCCTGGCGTTGGCGCATTTGGTAAATCGGTATATTAATGCTCAGATTGGTAAATTATCACCCATGTGTGCTTGTGTATTGGCATCGGCTACGGCCGCGTCAGTGGGAATGACATATTTACTGGAGGGTACGAATGAAGAGCTCGGCTATGCTGTACGCAATATGACGGGAACTGTCACCGGCATGATTTGCGATGGCGGCAAGGTTGGTTGTGCCTTGAAGGTAGCCAGTGGTTCAGTGGCGGCCTTTATGAGTACTATGGCTGCGATTAATGAGGCCCCGTTGCGAGTGAGTGACGGTATATGTGCCGAAACGCCGGAGGATTGTATTCGCAATATGGCACGTATTGGGCAGGAGGGCATGAACCGAGTCGATGCGACCATTTTAGATATTATGAGAGAAAAATAGAGTAACGATAGGAATTTTTTTCAAAAGAAGGAAAAAGCCCCCTTTTTGCCGAATCTGTTGAATATAATTGTATTGTATGGGTAAAGGAGTTTGGGATGAAAAAAGTATTAGTTGTTTCCGCGCATGATACCGTAGTAGATTCAGTAGCGAATAAGTATATTTTGGAAGATTTGAAGGCAAAATTGCCGAATGCTGTGTTTGATGATTTAGATGCACAGTACGCCGATTTTAATTTTGATATTAAAGCGGAACAGGCTAAATTGGAAGCCGCTGATATCATCGTGTTGCAGTACCCGTTCTATTGGTACTCTATGCCGGGGTTAATGCATCGTTGGATGGAACAGGTTTTCCAACACGGTTGGTCTCACGGTACATCCGGCCACGCGTTGGAAGGTAAAACATGGATTGCATCGTTTACAACCGGCGCGCCTGCTTTTGCCTATAGCCGTGAGGGCATGATGCGTTTTGAACTGGAAGATTATTTGGCACCATTTAAATCTATGTGTATTTTGACCGGTATGCACTGGGGCGGCTTTGTGGCGACGACCGGCGTGTCTTATGGCGACCGCAAACCGGAAAATGAAGCGGCTACGCGTGCTAAATTGGCGTCTCACACTGAAAAGTTGATGGCTTTATTGGCTAAAGCGTAGGTAGAATAATTACATGTCCTATCACCCAATTATATCTTTTGAATATAGAGGCAACGTGGCAACATGTGCCTCTTTTTTCTTGGGATATAAGAGTTTTCTTCTATAACCCTGTGCATTATTTAATCCAAAGTAAAATCTGTTTTCGTAGGAGAAGAAAAAAATTTTGCTTGAGTGGACAAATTTTGTCAATTTTTGTTTGAAGTTGGCCTTAATTCTTATTATAATATATTTATGAGATAGAAATTATTTCCGGTACATTTCATGTTAGCCGGAAGGGATGCCGTAATTCTAGTATAATCATGTAAAGCGAGGGATTATTATGCATGATGCAGAACATTTGATACAACTGTTAAAAACTAGACGGAGTGTTCGTAGTTTTAAGTCGGATGCGGTGCCTGCGGAATTAATAGATCAGATTATTGAAGCAGGTTTGTATGCGCCTAGTAGTATGGGGAAACAATCGGCCATTATTGTGGCTGTAACGAATAAAGAAGTTCGGGACCGCTTATCGGCGATGAATGCCAAGATTTTCGGTACCGAAAGTGATCCGTTTTACAATGCACCGGTAGTGCTGGTGGTTTTGGCGTCAAAAGAACGGCCACCTTATGTATGTGACGGTTCGCTGGTTATGCAAAACCTCATGCTCGCTGCTCATGCGTTAGGTCTCGGCAGTTGCTGGATTCATCGTGCCAAAGAAGAGTTTGAGTCACCGGAGGGGAAGGAACTTTTGAAGTCGCTTGGGATTGAAGGGGATTACGAAGGCATCGGTCATTGTGTCCTCGGTTACATTGACGGTGACACGCCAAAAGCGGCACCACGCAGAGAAAATCGGGTATATTACGTAAAATAAAGTTAAAGGATAAAATATATGGAATTTTTAGAGTTAGCTACATGGATTATGATTGGCAAAATTATCGTGGTCGATGTTTTGCTGGCCGGCGATAATGCCGTGGTTATTGGCATGGCCGTAAGTAAGTTGGAAGATAAGTATCGTGAAAAAGCCATCATGTGGGGCACCTTCGGGGCCATTGCGATGCGTCTTATTTTTGCCACCATCTTGGTAGAGGCGTTGGAATACATTCCGGGTCTCCATTTCGTAGGTGGTCTCGTGCTCTTGTGGATTGCATTCCATCTCCTTGTCGGCGATGATGAAGCTGAGAACATTGAAAGTAAGGACTCCCTGCGCGGTGCTATTATTACGATTATCGTAGCCGATGCGATGATGAGTATCGACAATGTTATCGGCGTTGTCGGTGCCGCCAAAGGCCATTTGGAACTCGTTATCGTAGGGATGTTAATTACCGTTCCGCTTTTGATTTATGGTTCCCGTTTGTTGGCGCGTATCATCAACAAATATCCGATTATCTTGTGGGCCGGCGGCAGCTTGCTCGCGTGGGTAGCCGCTGAAATGGTAACGGCTGAACCATTGTTACAGCCTTATATCACAGGGTATGAACGGTTGATTGAAATTGCCGGCGTTATCTTGGTTGTGGCTGCGGCACTTATTTGGAAACGTCGTCGTAAAGCAACGGCTCCGGATGAAGAAGCATAAAGACCTTAATTGCTGAAGAAGAGCAACGGTTTTTCTATTGAAAGGCGTAAAAAATAATAATTGCCCCTGAGGGGAAGAAGGATGAATTCGGTTATGCCGGGTTCATCTTTTTTTGTTCTCATAGGGTTGGTAATACCGCTGAAAACCGCGTAAAGATAGGCGTTTCCGGATTAGAGAAAATGATTTGGCGAAGACGATTCAACGACTTTACAAAAAATTTTCAAAAATTTAAAGTGTAATGCTTGACATTACAACTAAAAGGTTGTAACATGAACATGTAAGGAAAAATATTACAAGAAAGTCATTAAGAATTAAGTTTTAAAAGTTAGGCATTAAGTATTAAGAATTCAGTATTAAAGAGTTCAGTATTAAAGCATTCAGTATTACAGAGTTCAGCGTTACGTATTAAGCATTAAGGATTCAAAAGTTAAATTTTTAACAGTCATTTATTCCCGGTGCGGGAGAAAGTAGAGGTTCAATTATGAAAATTGCAGTTGTAAGTTCGAATGGTAAAGTAGGTCGTTTGGTAGTAGCAGAAGCATTTCGTCGTGGTTTTGACGTAACCGGTTTTGCCCGTAGCGAAAATAAATCGGACGCTACTAAATTTGTTCAAAAAGATATTATGGATATCACGAAAGAAGATTTGGCCGGTTTTGATGCAGTAGTTGATGCATTTGGTACATTTGCGCCGGATACCTTGGATCTTCACACTAAATCGTTGATGCATTTGTCCGATGCCGTAGCCAATACGGATACTCGTTTATTGGTTGTAGGTGGTGCCGGCAGCTTGTTCGTAGATAAAGAACATACGACACAGCTTCTCGATACACCGGAATTTCCAAAAGAATTCTATGCCCTCGCTAAAGCTCAGGCTGATGAATTGGCAGAACTTCGCAAACGCAATGATGTAAAATGGACCTTCGTAAGCCCTGCTGCGATTTTTGATCCGGAAGGTGCTCGTACCGGTGAATACATTTTGGCCGGTGAAGAATTCACTGTTAACGACCGTGGTGAAAGTGTGGTAAGTTATGCCGACTACGCCCTTGCTATGGTGGATGAAATCGAAAAAGGTAACCACATTCAGCAGCGTATCAGCGTGGTGGGTAAATAATTATACATCTTTATTTTGGGCGTCGTTATAGTAAAAACGGTGGATTCGTGATATAATCTGTAATGTAATAGTGTATATTACAATTTATTAGGAGGCATGCCCATGCAAATATCCAGTCGTTTTACTATAGCGGTTCATATTTTTACTTGTATCGCTATTGCAGAAAAGAAATATAAAGTAACCAGCAAGTTTTTGGCCGGTAGTATCAACGTAAATCCGGTTATTATTCGTAACATCGTGCTCATGTTGAAGGCTCATGGTCTGATTGATTCTCGTCAGGGCACGTCCGGCATCAAGATTGCCAAATGTCCGTCGGACATCACCTTGTTAGATATTTTCAACGCCGTGGAATCCCTCGATAACGGTCAGCTGTTCAGTTTTCATGAAAACCCGGCTCAGGATTGTCCGGTCGGCAGTCACATTCATTGTGTGCTGGATGGCCGTTTGGAGCAGATTCAGAGTGCCCTTGAAAAAGAGTTGCAAAGTATTACGTTAGCATCGATTATTGAAGATGCGGAAACGCAAATTGCTAAAGATGAAGCAGCGGCCAATGCCGATTGTTCGGAGCTGGTATAAAAACTATGCTCGGAGCTGGTATAAAAACTAAATAATTGAGCAGAGAACCCCGTGTCTCGGTTATGTAAGAGCTTATCCTTCAGGAAAGTTACGTATCATGACCGAACGGGGGTCTTTTATATTGACTATGATATTTTTCAAAAGTTTATTGACTGAATAATCGTAAATTTTTTGAAAAATATCGATGTTATATTGCGGCCTTTTGGAGGCAGTGTGATATAATTAAATATATGAGACAGATATTCAAGATTATTTATTTTTCAAAAATATTGATAGCGAACTAATAAGGAGGTAAAAGATGAAATCGTATGACGTAATTGTGATTGGTTTCGGTAAAGCCGGCAAAACTTTGGCCGGTAAATTAGCAAAATCCGGCAAAAAAGTAGCGTTAATTGAAAAAGACGCTTTTATGTATGGCGGTACTTGTATTAATGTAGGTTGTATTCCTTCAAAACGTTTGATTACAGATGCGGCGTTGTCCCCTGATGCATCTTTTGAAGAAAAAGCGGCTTATTTTAAAAAATCTATTGAAGGTAAACGTCAATTGACCGCTGCGTTAAATCAGGCCAACTATAATAAAGTAGCTCAAGCAGGTGCTGAAATTATTGATGGCGTAGCATCCTTTGTTGATGCTAAGACTATCAACGTTAAAACTGCTGATGGCGATTTGACGTTGACCGCGGAACAGTTCTTGATTAACACCGGTTCCACGCCGGTAATTCCTAATATTGAAGGCGTACGTGATCCAGCGACCGGTGAACTTCAGGCAGGCAATAAACTTTACACATCCCAGACGCTCATGGATTTGGATGAACTTCCTGAACGCCTTACTATCGTAGGCGGCGGCTATATCGGTTTGGAATTCGCGTCCATGTTTGCCGAATTCGGCAGCAAAGTTACGATTATTCAAGATTCGGATGTATTTTTACCGCGTGAAGACGAAGACATTGTCGAAGTAATTCGCGAAGTTATCAGCGCTAAAGGCGTTGAAGTGATTACCGGTGCGGCTATTAGCGCTATTAAAGACGGCGTAGTAACTTACACAGCTGACGGCGCTACTAAAGAATTAGCCGGCGATGCTGTTTTGATTGCTACCGGTCGTCGTCCAAACACCGACGAGCTTCAAGCTGAAAAAGCGGGTATCAAAATGACGAACCGTGGCGCTGTTGAAACAGATGAACACTTACGCACCAGCGTGCCTAACATCTGGGCTGCCGGCGACGTTGTTGGTAAATTGCAGTTCACCTACATTTCCTTAGATGATTACCGCATCGTTTTGGATGACATGATGGGCAACCGTCAACGTACCACTGAAAACCGTGGTGCTTTCGCATACTCCGTATTCATTGAACCTCCGTTCTCTCGCGTTGGTTTGAATGAAAAAGAAGCTAAAGCTCAAGGCCTCGAATATCGTGTTCTTAAAATGCCGGCTAACGCCATTCCAAAAGCTAAAGTACTTCGCGAAACTGAAGGCGTGTTAAAAGCTTTGGTAGCTCCAAACGGCAAAATCTTGGGTGCACAACTCTTCTGTGCCGAATCCCATGAAATGATTAATATGATTAAACTCGCTATGGATCATGACTTGGGCTATGAAGTACTCCGCGACTTCATCTATAACCACCCAACCATGTCTGAAAGCTTGAACGATTTGTTTGCGTTATAAGATGCTCTTTATGAATAGTATCGAATTATAAACATAATGTAATAAAACAGCAAAACTCCTTAATATATCAATGTATTATCGATATATTAAGGAGTTTTTTGTAATTTATACATGTTAGAAGAAAATTTGACAATTTTAAGACCTTACAGGAATAAAATAACTACAATATATCAAGTGTGTAGTTAAGCAAGGTATAAATACGGAGGAAAGGAGACAGGAAGGTTGATGGATTCATGATTTAACAATCAAGTGGAGAGGTGAGAGGTATGAATAAGTACTCCATCGAGAGTAAGTTACAGTTCATTATTTACAGTATTTTAGGCATTATTATATTCTTTGTACCGGTTACAATTGGCGGAAAATCGACGATTCCGCTGGATCACATTGTTACGTATATTTTAAAAATCCCGTACTTCCAGCCGGTATATGGTGCTTTGTTTGTTATTCTAGGGGCGGTCTTGCCGTTTATCAACAAGACGTGGAATAAGAATACGACAACAACTGTGTTCTCTTTGCTGAATATATTGGGGATTCCATTTATTATCATGGCTCTCATGAATGTGGGACCGGAATTTTTAATGAATAAGAGTACGATTCCGTTTATTTATTCTAAAATCGTAGTGCCGGTTATTACGATCGTGCCGATTGGGGCTGTATTCTTGGCTTTGCTTATTAACTATGGTCTCATGGAATTCGTCGGAGTTTTCATGCGTCCTGTTATGAGACCACTGTGGCAAACGCCGGGGCGCTCCGCTATTGATGCGGTAGCATCCTTTGTAGGCAGTTACTCGGTAGCCCTTTTAATTACGAACCGTGTTTTCAAAGAAGGTCGTTATACTATTAAAGAAGCCGTTGTTATTGCCACCGGTTTCTCCACGGTATCAGCTACCTTTATGATTATTGTGGCCAAAACTCTTAATTTATTGGATGTATGGAACTTATATTTCTGGGCCACCGTTGTTGTTACCTTCCTTGTTACGGCTGTGACGGCGCGTATTTATCCAATCAGTAAAAAGCTGGATACTTATTACAACGATGTACAGGGGGAAGTGGAACGCGTTGTTGTGCATGATAAATTCAAAGTCGCTTTTGAAGAAGCCATGGAAGCCAGTTCCAAAGCGGACGGTATTGTGACCGGTACCTTTCATCATCTCCGTGACGGCCTCGTGTTGGCCTTAAAAATTGCACCGTCCCTCATGTCGATTGGTGTACTGGGTATTGTTATCGCCAATAATACGCCGGTGTTTAACATTTTGGCCTATACATTGTATCCGTTTACCTGGATTACGGGCTTTGAAGAACCGTTTTTAGTAGCTAAAGCGTTATCCCTCGGTATTGCGGAAATGTTCCTGCCCGCCGTTTTGGTTACGAAATTGAGCTTTGAAGTTCGTATGTTGGTTGCTATTACCTGCGTTTCCGAGGTATTGTTCTTCTCCGCATCCATTCCATGTATGATGGCTACGGAAATCCCGATTAAACTCAAAGATTATTTCATTATTTGGTTTGAACGTGTGGTCTTATCTATTTTGATTTCTGTACCAGTTATTTATGCGATTAAGTGGTTAATGTAGTGTTCCGTAATTATTTCTGATGATACGTAAATAATGCAGTAGTGTTGCATTTGGAGCGGTCAGACGGCTATAAGCGTCCTGTGAATTCAAATTGTGAATTATCGAAATAGATTAACAAACAAAATTAATAAATATTCCCTGATAAATTATATATCAGAAATCATAAGATAATATTCCTGTTGGTTGCCTAATAGATAACTCCTTGAACTTTTTGGGAGTTATCTTTTTTTGTTCCTTAAAACATTTAGTATAGTAACTTTGGTCACTGAAACCTACTGAGGTTGCAATTTCGGCGATAGATAAATTGGTATCTCTGATTAAGTCGATACTTTTGTTTATCCGATAGAGTATTAAGTAATTGAACAACGATTCTCCGGTGACTTTTTTAAAAAAGCGACTACATTCGCTTTTGCTGATGGAAACAGATTTTGCAATTTCCTCCAGCGTTATTTTTTCTTGAAAGTGATTTTGTATAAAGGAAAGAATTTGTTTTAACCGATCATTTTCATAGTAGCTTTGCGGGACTTCATCGCTGTCTTGTGAATTAGATTTTAGCAATAAATATGTTTCTTTAAAAATTTCCAATATATCAATTTCTACATCAACTTCAAATAGTTCCGGTGTTTCTTTTATTAATTGCTGAATGTTAATTATTTTATTTAGGATATTTTTTGAGTTGGACTCATTACCGGATAATTTTAAGGCTGCTGGAATAGGTGACTTAAGAATCGGGTTTATATATCGAGAATAAATTCGTCCGTGATTATCGTGGGCGATAAAAGATGGTGGAATATCTAAACAGATGTAAGACGCGGTTGAAACACTTTTATTTTGTTTAATGAGATGTATCTGCTGATAGTTAATAAAAAAACCGTCTCCTTTTTTTATTGAATATGTCTGTCGGGGAAGTTTTATATCAATGATACCTTCTGTTACATAACAATATTGAAATGCTTGATGCCAATGCCAATTAATGAACTCATAGGTATGGGGCGAAAATGTAGTTGTAAAAATTGAAATATTAAAACCGGGGAAAATAGGTTTTATTAATTCTTGTTTTGAATGATCAAAGGTAATTTTTTTCTCTTTCATTCTTACGACCTCAATATTTTTATAAAATTAAGATTTTTAGTGATATAACCATAAATTAATAAATGGTATAGTGAGTATAACAATAAATCATTGAAAAGGGAAGTGATGAGATGCGTATTTTTAGCAATGATGTTATGGAAGTGCTGATTAATAAGGGTTTAAGAGAATTTAGAAGTGATGGTTGTTTTGACTATAATGAAGCTTTAGCGGCTAAAAAATCACATGAGTCATTAGAGGCTTATCAAAAAACACCTTTGGTTCACCTTGATGGATTAGCAAAAAAATTACAAATTTCCAATATCATGGTTAAAGATGAATCGAAACGATTCAGTCTTAATGCATTTAAAGGTTTAGGTGGCAGTTATGCTATGTTTCGTATTATCTGTGAAGTTCTAGGTTTAGATTATCAAACAGCACAACTTAAAGATTTATTACAAGATAAATTTAAAGCGACCTTACAAGCGATTGAGTTTGTTACGGCAACTGATGGGAATCATGGTAAAGGTGTTTCATGGGCAGCCGGAATTTTTGGTTGTAAAGCACATGTCTATATGCCAGCCGGTTCTCAGGAAGTTCGGGCCGAGGCCATTAGAAATGCGGGCCCTGCCGATGTTGAGATTACAAAGTTTAATTATGATGATACTGTTAGATTTGCAAAGAGCCAAAGTGAAGCAAACGGTTGGTATCTTATTCAAGATACTGCTTGGGACGGTTATGAAAAAATCCCAACTTGGATTATACAAGGTTATTTAACTATGATTCTTGAAACGGTTGAAGAGTTGGGAACTAAAAAAATTAAACCAACCCATGTTTTTTTACAAGCCGGGGTCGGGGCTATGGCTGGCGGTGTAGTAGGCTTTTTAAGTGATTATTATAAAACAGATAAACCGATAATTGTAATCGTCGAACCGCAAGTAGCTGACTGTATTTATAGATCTAAGCTGATTGATGATGGCGCGATGCATTCTATTGAAGGCTCGCCTTTTACGATTATGGCCGGCTTGAACTGCGGTACACCGTGCAAAGTAACCTGGGGTGAACTAAGTAATCTGCCTGACTTTTACGTATCTTGTGCTGATAGTGTAGCAGCTTGTGGAATGAGAACATACCATAAACCGCTTTCCGGTGATGCTCAAATTATTTCAGGCGAATCAGGAGCAGTAACAATGGGGGTTGTAAAAACTATTTTAGCGGATGAACGTTACAAGTCATTGAAGGAAAGTATGCAATTAAATTCGGATTCTAAAATTTTACTCATAAATACTGAAGGTGATACGGATCCAGAGAATTATGAGGCTATTATTTCCGGAAAATTATTCAAAGAAAACTGTTAGATCTTCTTATAATAGGTTGGTTAATAGATAGAGGGATAGGTATGAATACGATGAAACGGGAGTTGACTTTTTCGTATGCCGCATTTGTAATGGGCGTATGTTTTGCTTTCATTATGATTCCGGCTGCTGTGTTTGGAGTTAAAATTCATGTTATGTTTGTACTATCGTGGCTAATTGCGATTCCACTTTGTATGAGATTGGGCTATACCTATAAAGAGTTACAAAGTGGGATGTTGGACTTTATTCCTAAATGCATTATGCCGGTTCTTTTAATATTAACTACCCCCGGTGGTAGGATTTCTTGGAAAATATTGGCAAATTCCAAGAGACTAAGGGATGTATGATTGGATGGTTTGATAACAATCGTACAGCCTGCAGCCAAAGCCGGCGCAATTTTCCAAGCAGCCATGAGGAACGGGAAGTTCCAAGGAATAACCTGGCCTACCACGCCGATTGGTTCATTTAAAATAAGGGCTAAGGTGTTTTCATCCAGCATATTGGCCGAGCCTTCTTCGGCACGAATAGCACCGGCAAAATAACGGAAATGATCAACTGCGAACGGCACATCCACAGCGCGCGTTTCACGAATCGGTTTCCCATTATCGTAGGACTCAACCATGGCAAAATGCTCTGCCTGTGCTTCTAATTTATCTGCAATTTTTAATAAATATTCTGAACGTTCCTGAGGACTTGTTTTTTTCCAAGTTTCAAAAGCAACACTTGCTGCGGTTACTGCTGCGTCAACGTCTTCTTTAGTCGCTTCCGCCGCTATAGCCAACAATTCACCGTTGGCCGGACTATGTACTTCATAGGTGCCACCATCACTGGCCGGTACCCATTTATTATTAATAAATAAACCGTATTCCTTCTTTAAGTTCAATGACATAATCCTACCTCCTTATAATTATCGAGTTATTAACGAATAATGCTTATCAGAAAACATCTAATGTTTTCTATATACTTATATTACGTCAATAATATGCAGATTTCAAGTCATAATTCCTAGGTATTTTGTATACATTATGATTGATTTAATTGAATTTCAGGTAAAAATAGAGCCGGCTTGTTTGTAGCCGGCTCTATTTGCATCAGAGACAATATTTACTTATTTATCATTTTGGAGCGCATCTTTCAAATGCTAACAATCTGATGACTTAATGCTCTAACGACCTGATGACTTGATGATTTAACGACCTAACAACCTAACAACCTGACAATCAGCTGCCCTGACAACTAGATAGCTAGGAGTAGCGGCTCTTTCCTCGTTGGCAAAAAGTCGCCAAATCGAGTGTTTCAATGTCAATTTCCGGAAAAAAGAAATAGATATAGAACTGTGTATCTTTGATGATTCGCTCCTGACTCTCAAGAGCATTTAGCTCACGAGCCTCTTCGGACATGTTAAAGCCGATTTCTAAAAGTTCTGCTTCAACCGACTGAACCAATCTCGTTTGAGTTTGAATCGCATCTTCTATGATTAAGTGATAGACATAGGCAAATCGATTCATCGCATTGGCAAATTTTTCTTTCAGTTCGCCATCAAGATTGAGTTGCTTGATGCGGAGAATATAGTCTGAGAACGTGTAGCAGGAGTCGATGAATTTGGATAGGTCACGTGGGTGCATGGGGGGCTCCTTGTATTAAACTAATTTTCTCTTTATGTTACAAATATTATGCCCTAGTGTTTCGGGAATTGATTTGTTCTATCCGCAACTGCTTGTAACCCATCATTATTCATTGGATATGCTAAAACATTACTCTGTTGTGATATTTCTGATTTATCAGTCCAGAGTTCACATTGGCTGATTACCGTACTAATGGCAAAATCATAGTCCTCTGGAGGATATTTGTATTTCTTTAACAATCGCTTAACCATTTTTCTCATAGAAGCCCTTGCTGTTTCTTTCTTTTGCCAATCAATTGTTCTATTCTTACGCAGCTGCTCAGTAAGCTCTTTAGTCAAAGCTACTAATTCGTCATTTTCATAAAAATCTTTAATATTTTCCGGTTTAGTTAACGCATCATAGAAAGCAAGTTCTTCCTGTGAAAGGCCCAATTTCTCACCATTTTTATAAAGATTCTTAATTTCCTCGGCTGTTTTCAAAAGTTCTTTTATAACTTCTTCATTAGTAATTAAGCCATTATAATAAGAATTCATTAATTTAGTGATTTTTTCAGAGAATTTTTCAGACTGTACAACGTTAGTTGACTTATAAACACTAACTTGATCCAACATCAACTTTTTCAACATTTCAACAGCTATATTTTTCTCCTTCATTTTTGAAATCTCATCCAAAACTTTCGGATCAAACAGGCTAAAAATCTCACCTTTAGCCTTGCTACTATCAAACAAACTAATAACTCCATTACATTGAATGGCTGCCTTTAACAATTCATTGATTTGTGCATTAATTTCATTAAGTGACAATGTTCTTCCGCCATCC
This sequence comes from Veillonella sp. CAG:933, assembly GCF_000431435.1. Taxonomy (NCBI): domain Bacteria; kingdom Bacillati; phylum Bacillota; class Negativicutes; order Veillonellales; family Veillonellaceae; genus Veillonella; species Veillonella sp. CAG:933. The sequence continues at coordinate 76,441 of NZ_HF986263.1, read as the reverse complement.
CCACCATGCTTAATTTTAATTACAGTCGAACGAATGGCTTCCATATATGCAGCCTCTGCGCGTTCCCTTTCAAGAGTCATACTGGAGCAAAGCGAATGTGCTTGTTTCAGTAACAAAGCTTCTTTCAAAAATAAATCTACTCTCTCAGGTTCATGTGGATCTAGGACAAAATTTACACCACCAGATATAAGTCTGGCTTTCACAAGTGGTGAGCCATTAATAAAATCACTAAAGTCAAATCCATGCAATAAGTCTTTACATACTTGCAACTTCTCTTGGAATTTTGGATATGCTTCTTTAGCAATATCCATATCGCCATATTTAGACTGATCACGCTTAGTATATTCTTTCATGGCCGCTTTTAATGCCGATGCAATACCAACGTAATCTACAATCAAACCGCCTTCTTTATCCTTAAAAACACGGTTTACACGAGCGATCGCCTGCATTAAATTATATCCATACATTGCTTTATAGATATACATAGTGGCCAATGAAGGAACATCAAACCCAGTCAACCACATATCTACTACGATAGCAATCTTCATTGAATCATTATTATCTTTAAACCTAGTGGCCAATTTTTCTTTGTGAGCCTTAGTACCAATAACTTCTTTCCAATCTTCCGGGTCATTATTTCCGCCGGTCATTACTACGCCGACTTTTTCTTTCCACTCCGGACGAAGCTCCAATATGCGTCTATAAATCTTCATCGCAATTGGTCTGGAATAAGCAACAATCATCGCCTTACCGGTTAATAAATTAGCTCTGTATTTTTCATAATGCTCTATAATATCGCTACACAATGAATCGATAGTAGAATCAGCACCTAATACGCTCTCCATCTGGCCTAACATTTTTTTACTTTTTTCAATGGTCTCTTTATCTGACTGTTCTTCCAACACATCATATGTAGAGTCAATTAACGCCAATGTATTAGTATCTAATTTTAAATGGACTACACGGCTTTCATAATATACCGGTCTCGTAGCACCATCTTCTACAGCTTGAGTCATATCATACACATCAATATAATCGCCAAACACTTCTCGTGTATTACGGTCTTTAGCTGCTATCGGCGTTCCGGTAAATCCAATGAAAGTAGCATTTGGCAAAGCATCATGAATAATACGAGCATTACCAATAGACGTATGCGCTTCAAGTTCACCCGCTTCATTTTTTGACATTATAATACGTTCTTCAAAACCATATTGCCCACGATGAGCTTCATCCGCCATAACTACAATATTGCGACGCTCTGACAAGGGTTTCTCACCACGTTCAAACTTAAACATTGTTGTAAAAATTATGCCATTTACACTGCGATTTTCCAAAAGTCGAGTTAAATCTGCTTTACTTTCAGCCTGTTCCGGCTCCTGACGTAAAAACTGTGCACATTGCGAAAATTGAGTAAAAAGTTGATCATCCAAATCGATACGATCTGTCATAACAACTATAGTCGGGCTCTCTAGAACTTCTTGTAACAAATGAGCATAGAAGACCATGGATAAGGATTTACCCGAACCTTGAGTATGCCAAAATACACCGCCCTTACCATCAGTTTGTGTTGCAACCTTAGCTTTCTCAATCGCTTTTTTACGGCAAAATATTGGTGATATCCAGCTAGCACTTTAAATCGATTTGTAGGTGTTCCCGAAAAAAGGATAAAATTCTTTATAATATCCAACAATCGCTCTTTTTGAAACATACCTTCATAAAAAGTATCAAACGAGGCATACGCCGTTTCTTCATAATTACCATCTTTAGTTTTCCATTCCATGAAACGATCCATTCCGGATGTAATTGTACCGGCTTTATTCGTCGATAAATCACTAATTACGCAAATGGCATTATAGTAAAACAACGGTGGAATATCCTGCATATAATTTCTAATCTGATTAAATGCATTTTCTGCAGTAACTTCATCTTTAACAGGAGTTTTCAGCTCCATAACAACTAGCGGTAACCCGTTTATGAATAATATCACATCCGGACGCCGTTCTGCATTTTCAATGAGAGTAAACTGATTTACAACATAAAAAGTGTTATTGTTTACATTTTTATAGTCAATTAAACGTACAATTTGAGAATCCTCTACCCCATTCGCAAAAAACTTTACAGTGATGCCATTCTGCAAGTAATCCATAAATCTAATATTTTTTTCCAATAAACTGCCCGTTTCTAAATCATGTAGTTTAAGGAGCGCCTCATCAATTGCCTCTTTAGGTAGTTCGCGGTTAATACGTGCCAAGCTATCTTTTAATACATCTTCTAACAAAGGGCTTGTATAATCGCGTTCTACATCCGGCGCATAGAGATGAGAATAGCCCATTTCTTCAAACAATTCTATAATCGCCTGTTCGTATGTATCTTCATTAAATAAGTTTGGCATAATTAACCTCCTTTAGATTTTTTTGGTTAATGAGGTGGTGGAGAGATAAACAATAATTTAGTGGCTTAAGGTGTAAGTTCTCCTGTCATTAATTTTGGTAAAATGAAATTTTTTTGTTCTGCTAAAAGATAATTTTCTTTTTCATTTTTCTTCATATATTTAATAATAGGATGTACTAATTCCATGTATTTCTGAAGTTCTGCTTGAGGTAGCATAGGTATTAATAGTGATTTAATTGTTGTTAAACTCAAATTAGCCTGAACTGCTTGTTGCACATGCCTTTTATAATAGTCATTATGCCAATTGCCTAAAAAGGAACTATATAAATATTCAGGTAAAATCTTATCTTTATTTACTCTAATAATCGCAACAGCTTGATTTGTATTGGCAGGGAGAATACTATCATCTACTAGTGCAAACCGCCCTAATGTACCTGCAATTGTAAATAAAATATCCCCTGAATGAAGTATCGAACGTTTTAGGATAAAGTTAGTGGTTTTATTAATATATGAAAACTTTTCTCTATTAAACGAATGATTTTCAAGAATAGATTCAACTTTTATAAAATTTATTCCACTATTAGTAAAATTTTTTCCTAAAGTAGTAGGTGTTGTTCCTTTTGTAATTAATTTACATAATTCGGATAAAGGCGTTAATTTAAAAGAATGAAAATTCGGATTATTAATTACAAGATGATTGAATATAATTTTTGCTTGTTGCTCTAAATTATTGTTTATTCTTCTATTAATATCAATCTTCAATTCAATTGGTTTTATCATTGATACAATTTTTTTTTGTACTTCGACGTTTGGCAAAGTAATTTTAAACTTTTTTAACGCCTCAATAGTCAATGCTTTTTGTGTAGAACCTATACATTTAGAGTCAATCTGATTTTGTGCTTCATCTGATGTAAGCCAAAAATATAAATAATCAGGTATAATCTTTTCATTAGACCTCAGCCAAGTAAGGTTCCCATCTTTAAAATAAAAATTATCTTCGTTAACTAACCATGGAACACCTAATGTTCCTACAGAGGATAAAAGTATATCGCCTTTTTTTGGCACATCGTATTTACTTTTAATCTCTTCATATCGTTCTAGTGATATAAATAGTTCTGTTGATACAGTACTACCATTATGCTTTTCAATAATTTCTTTACCTCTATAGAATGGGATTCCCTCAGTTTTATATTCTTTTGCAAAAATTCTTTTACTTGATGAAATTGTACAAACATCACCTAAACTCATGACTTGCCACACTTTATTATCTTCCTTCCTAACCTATATATTTTCTGTGTGCTATTTTTACATTGCTTTGTCTAACCATAGCATATTGCAATGTTGTATCTATTTTTCGATGACCTAATAGCTGTTGTAATTGCTCAATAGGCATGCCTTTATCTATCGCCATCGTTGCTAGCGTCCTCCGAAACTTATGCGGATGTACTCTTTGCAACCCCAAATTCTTACCCAATTTTCTAAGTCGAGTTTCTATTCCATTAATACTTAACCTGTTGCAAGGTTCCTTTAAAGATACAAATAATGCCGGATTAATATCTGAACGACTTTCTAAATAGTTTTGCAGATGAATTTTAGTTCGAGCATCAAAATAAACTATTCTTTCCTTATTTCCCTTACCAAAAACAATACATTCTCTTTCATTAAAATCTATATCATTTCGATTTAGAAGAACCATCTCACCAACACGCATACCTGTTGATGCTAACATATCAATCATTGCTAAATCTCTTAATTCAGTGCAGCTATCACGTAAAAACTCCAACATCTCATCAGAATATATTTCTTTAACACTTACACCTGTTTTTACTTTGTGAATTCTACGCACTGGACTTTTTAGGATATAATCCTCATCTTCAAGCCAAGAAAAGAAGCTAGATAAAATCCGACGAATATTATCAATTGTCACCTTGCTAGATTTATTTTCTTCTTGATACTTTGTTAAATATTTTCGTATATCATCCGTTACAATTTGCTTAACAGATTTCCCAAGTGTTCCTAATAGTTTTTGTATTGTTGATTCGTAATATTTAAGTGATTTTTCAGAACATCCTTCAATTCGTTTTGCCGATAAAAATAATGCTAAATAATCCCTTTCTTCGGCACAACAGTCTTTATGTTTAACAAGATCATATTGAAACAAAACATGCTGCAATACTTCCTGCAAAGCTTCACATTGAGCATTATTCATATGGGGCAACATCATTTGGATAATATCATTAATAAAAATAGTCTTCATAGTTATCCTCTCATAAAAGAGAATAACTAAGGAGTGGAAAATTCTCACAAAATATTCCCCACTCTCGGAAATATAAATATATTCTTAAAATAAGATAAACAATAATTTAGAGCAACAAGCATTAACTCTATTTAAAGCATTTTTTATAGATTATCAACCTTATAAAGGAACGGTTCCACTATCATGGCAAAGAGTTTCGCTAGATGAAGTTTGTACAAAAATCACCGATGGCGCCCACTATAGCCCAATTGATACTCCAAATGCTCCTTATCCTATGTATTCAGTTAAAGATATGGAAACCTATGGTTTCACTAACAATGATTGCAAACATATTACTAAATCGGAGTTTGCCAAAATGAAGAAAAATGACTGCGTCCCCTTGCCTAATGATATTCTTGTAGCTAAAGATGGGAGTTACTTGAAAGAAGTTTTTATCTGTTCAGAATATAAAGAATGTGCGATATTATCTTCCATTGCAATATTTAGACCTAATAATAATATCATTGTGCCTGAAATTTTACTTTATCTTTTAAAGCAGCCCTCAATAAAAAAAGATGTGGGGGACAACTATGTATCCGGTTCAGCATTACCAAGAATTGTATTAAAAGATTTTAAAAAATACACTTTTATTCTTCCACCAATGGTAGAGCAAATAAAAATAAGTACTATTCTTCATGAGATTACAAGGAAAATTCAAGTAAATACAGATGAAATAAAAGTGCTTTCATCCTTGCGAGATTATTTACTCCCTAAACTGATATCTGGTGAGATTAGTGTATCTAAAATGCTTGTTGCTCTAAATTATTGTTTATCTGATTATTTAATTCAATTTTATCATCGATTGAAGATAAAATTCGCCCAATTCTTACCTGTTTCTCTACATTCTCAGGAATATCAACCTCTAAATCATTTATATCATTTCTGTTTACTGAACCAAAAACAGTGCCACTTTCTTTACTAATAAGATCAGATACATAATATTTCATCATATAATATAAAAACTCTTGATTACCATTTTTCATTCGTAAAGAACAGACTCCGCGGCCTAAACACATATCTCTGGGCGTAATATTCAATGCTCCTACTGGTGCTCGAACGCTCATTATAACATCACCAGATTTAGCTAATTTTGTCATAACCGTTGTATAAGTATCAAAAGTAGGATATTTTAATCCAAAAGTCCTGTTGCCCTGTAAAAAAGGATATCCTTCACCTACTTGATTATAATAAATAGACTTAGGCGATTGCCCCATAGTAATATCTACTATTTCTCCTAACTTACATTTCATACCCGATAGCCTCCAAGTTCTTTCGAATTTCAGCCTCTAGTTCATGACTTTTTTCAAACATTTCTGCAAGCTCAGATGTAAGTCTTGCCATTTTTTCTTCAAATGGCTCCCCATCATCTTCTTGCGCTTCAATACCTACATAACGACCTGGTGTAAGGATATAGTCTTGTTTAGCAATTTCTTCTGTATCTACTACAGCACAATAGCCTTTTTCATTTTCTAATGTACCATCAACGAAAGAGACATAGGTATCACCTATCTGCTTAATATCTTCTTCTGTGAGTTCACGGAGTTTACGTGTCACCATAGACCCCATTTTTCTGGCATCAATAAAGAGTGTTTTGCCTTTTTGTTTCTTTTGTTTATTCAAAAACCATAAAGAAACAGGTATCTGTGTCGTATAGAAGAGTTGTGTCGGCATAGCCACAATGCACTCAACTAAATCATCATTAATGATATTTTTACGGATTTCACCTTCACCACCCGACTGTGATGATAAAGCGCCATTTGCAAGAACCATCCCTATTTTACCTGCCGGAGCTAAATGATAAATCATGTGCTGTAACCAAGCAAAGTTGGCATTGCCTGCCGGTGGCATTCCGTATTTCCAACGAACATCTTCTTTTAACTGTTCAGCTCCCCATGGTGACAAGTTAAATGGAGGATTTGCCATAATATAGTCAGCGCGAAGTGTTGGATGCAAATCGTTCAAAAAAGTATCCGCTGAATACCCGCCCAAATTAGGTTCAATTCCACGAATAGCTAAATTCATTTGCGCCATTTTCCATGTAGTAGGGTTTGAATCTTGGCCATAAATAGAAATATTACTAATATTTCCGCTATGATTTTCTACAAATTGAGCAGATTGAACAAACATACCTCCTGAGCCACAGCAAGGATCATATACTCGCCCTTTATACGGTTGTAAAATCTCAACTAAGGTTCTTACAATGCACGAAGGTGTGAAAAACTCACCGCCTCGTTTACCTTCTTGTTCCGCAAACATTGATAAGCAATATTCATACGTACGTCCAAGTATATCCTTTTCACTGCCATGCTCAATCATCTTAATATTAGAAAATAGATCAACAACATTGCCAAGTCTGCCTTTATCTAATTCTGGGCGAGCAAAGTTTTTAGGTAAAATGTCTTTAAGTCGTTTATTTTCTTTCTCAATAGCACGCATTGCATTGTCAATAACTACACCAATTTCAGGGGTATGAGATTTAGAAGCTATATCACTCCAGCGCGCACCACTAGGGACAAAGAAAATACCTTCTGAAGTGTATTCGTCAATATCTTCCTCAAATCCATCGCCTTCTGCCACTAACGCCTTATGTTTATCTTCAAATCTATCTGAAATATATTTTAAAAAGATTAAGCCTAATACTACTCCCTTATATTCTGAGGCATCCATATTACCTCGTAGTACACAGGCTGCATCCCATATTTGTTTTTCAAATCCAACATTAACTGTATTTTTGTCCGCCACAATTTTTCTCCTTTACAAGCCTAATTAATCCTCAGTAAAGAAGTCTGTATCAAGCTTCTTCACGGTGTAAAGATTTTCAACAGAAACTCCAAGATTATATTCTATCATCAATTCCATAAGTCGTTTGCCATCAATGAGAACTATTTTTTGTAGCAATTGTTTCGCCACATATTCTCTAGCTTCTGATGAAACCTTAGCCGTTGTAATAAATATTCCTTTAGCCACACCTTGGCCGGCTAATGCCCCTAAAAACTTCTGAATTTCCGGGCGTCCTACTACCGAATCCGGTTTCCATTGTTTTGCTTGCGTATAAATTACATCAAATCCTAATCGATCCGCAGCAACCATACCATCTACACCTTCATCACCAGATAACTTTGTAACAGAATTTAAAGATAACTCAGCTGATCCATACCCCATTTTAATTAACAACTTAACAACAAGTTTCTCAAATTCATATGGTGTCATTTTCATTACTTCAATCAATAATGCATCCGCTAATGATGAATTTAGTTGATTCATTGCATATTCAATTAGCTCCTCCGGACTTTTATCATCAGATTTAGGAGCAAGAGGGGTATTTCCGCTACTTTGTATTCCTGGCTCAACGTGCACAAAATCGCGAAAAGCTTCAAATTGTTTTAAATAGTCCAATATAATATTATCTACACCATCTTTTAAAGCAGCTTTACCTAATTTAGTTAACAAATAAGAACCTCTTTGAGGTCTATCAATCAGTCCTGCTTTCTTTAAATAAGTACAAGCCCAGCTTATGCGTGTATTAACAACTAGTTGACCACTTTCTAACTGTTCAAGGCAATCATCTTTTGTCAATTTAAATGCAGAAATACAATACTCTCGAATTTCTTTTGAAGTATGCAACGTAGCATCACTTAAACATTCAATAACTGTAGGAAAAAACTCAAAATACTTAGGTATAGCCATAAACTCACCTCAACAGATACCTTTTACCTAATCATCTTACTAAGTTATCGTCACTTTTAATCTTATATTTAATTATACCTTAATCAAGGAGTTTTGGCTTGATAAAAATAAACTTATATAGCATTAATGCGGTTTGAATTCACATATCCGCTCAAACCGCATTTTCAAATCAGCATATATTGTTTCATCTTAAATCAATCAACAGAACTAACGCATTTTCACGTTTCCCGGTTTTAACGCCCCTTCGGCGTAATCCCCATTTCACTCAAATTATCAATGGTAAACGGATATTTCCTTGCCAGATCCCCCATATCTTTTTTGCTAAAAGCCCCGTACTTCATCCCATAGGCCTTCACCACATAGGCATTGCCGTAGATGTTCGTGCCGATTAGCATGCTGGCGTTGCCATTATAATAGTTGTCATCAAGCGGGCAAAAGAAGGGATTTATCAATTCAGCTTCCATCCTCTTGATGGAGTTTTTAGCATCAACCACAAATACATAGCCCGCCAGACGATAGGCCCCAAATATATCGACTTTGTGAAAACTTTCGTGCTTGCAAATATCCAGTATCTTGCCCCAACCATGGTTATCGGTCTCAATGGTAATAAATTCAGAATGGCCGTCATACCCGATTTTTAACACTTTATCCCGTTTCATAGCAGCAGTCCTCTATCCCCTAAATAGCAACGATCTCCTATAGCCTAATAAGTTTTGTAAAAAAACGCATTACCTTATAATATTCGACTACATGTAATGCGTTTCCTCTTTTATGAGCTAATTTTTCGGGTATTTTACCTGCTTTTTCTTACTAATTTCATATGGCTCGCTTGGTGCTATTTTGGCTCCTCATCGTCCCCTTTAATCGGAAATGGATATACTTTTTTCAACTCCCTAATATCCTCATCATAGAGGGCACGGTAAGTGCCATTATCAAATTTCACGACATAGGCATTTCCGAATATATTTCGTTCCGCAAGCTTTGAGGCATTTTCATTGAAAAGTTCGGCATCATCGGCTTTAGTAAATCCCTTCCGGGGGTCTTTATTAAACGGATTAATCGTGTTGTGACCATTTACAACGATATAAAAATTCTTGCCTAAATTTTTAACTTTAATTTTCCGTATACTACAGAAGTGTCTATGTCGTGCGGCACCGGCTATTCCGTCTTGACCATAGGGCCCCGCCTCTACTTCTACAAATCGAGATACACCATCACGCCCAATCTCCAGTTCTTTATATTTTTTCATAAAAACACGCTCCTTACTCCCACACGACAACTAATTATCCGATTCGGCCATTTTATTCAACGTCTCCGGCTCATTCCCGCTATCAACCTCAGCCACAGCAGTTTTTTCACAGGACAAACTCGCTACATACTCCACTAAAAGTTGTGCCAACCAATTGCCCCTACCAAGGCTTTTACCATTCACAACCTTCGTAGAATTATTAACCAAGCTATAACGGGCCAACACCTTGCCTTTTTCATCACGCAAGGTCATGCTCCCGCGCATTTCCCCGCGAATGGATGCCACCACGCGCCCGTCTTTTTTATACGGCAACATAACTTTATGCATCTTCATGTACTCCTCTTCGTCTTCATAATGAAGGCCTCGACTGCCTTCGATAAAATCTTTGCGAAACATAGTATCCCCCTTAACTCAGCATAGGCCTCTTCATCTATACATCTTTCTATATGCCACTTCATCTATACATCTTTCTATATGCCTCTTCATGTATGCATCTTCGTATATGCCTCTTCGCGTATATATCCGCCGGCAGGCCTGATTAACCAAGCACCTTTTGGATATATTCCATATCCTCGTCTTCCAGAAATTCTCTATAGCTGTCGGTGCGAATGATATACACATTGCCTTGCACCGGTTTGCCAAGCAGCTTTGAGGCCTTTTCGTTATAGGCCGTTTTGCCGATAGGCATCCACATGCCATAGTTTCGTTCACCAATGGTTACGTCTTCAAATACCATGCCTTCCGCCCGTTCTCTAAATTCCAAATACCCCGGCGCAACGCCACCGATGCTGTAAAAAACATTAACCGATATGACGTTATAGCTGCCATCCGCATTGATACGTAAAATTTCGGCGGTGCCGTCTTCGATTGGGTCGTAAAAAATGCTTTTTTTCGTAAACATACACATCCTCCTCACTATACAAAATCCTATTTATTCTCTTGTTCTGCTTTAGCCATCGCGTTCTCAATGAGTGCCTTTTTGCCTTCTGAAATCGTATCTAATTGCCTTTGAATGTTTTCTTCTTCAGCTGCCATTTTCAAAAATTCCTTAGCAAGCATCTCTTGTTCGTCACGAGGCACGATTGGAATTTGAACCTCCCCTAAATCGGTGATACTGATTGTCTTCGTGCGCGATGAAGGATTCATGTTTTCACTAATTCGAGTCAATTGTTCTTTTGCCAAATCCGAAGTCAGATACATAAACAAATAGATGGAATTTATTTCATTTTCATCAACGGTCAGCTTATAGGTATTGCCGCTGCAATATACATTGCGCCCCTTCAAATCATCGATAAAGCCGAATTTAAACGGTGCCGATTTACTCATAATAATTGTGTTTGTCTTCAGCGGTTTCCGATTTCCCGTTACTGTGACTGTCGTAAGCGAAGGCATTTTCAAAACATCAATCGTGCGGTTATTTAGATGTTTCGGCGTAATGTATTTTGCCAAATCACCGGTATCCGCCGTATCCGACTCATCGACTTTTTCATCGGCGCCACGTCGAATCTTGCACACATCGCCGAGGAAATAGGATGGACCCTTAAACAGCTCCTCCGTATCAGTCGTTGCCGTAGCGTTTCTATTGGTGTATCGATCCGGCGCCAAATCACATTGCGGCCCTTCATCCCGGCCTAAATTCCATACGTTAACAATTTCTTCGTCATCAAAACGATGGTGCCGTCTATGAGACATAGGGGCCTTCAAGAGGTCTTCAACAGCTACATCCCTCACTATATCTTCAATGACAGTTTCGTCATCAGTCATAGTTCCCGTGTATTTTTCACCATAGCGATAAAGATCGGCAATCTGTTTTATATTCTCGTCCGATAAATAGTACACCGGCTCTCTCTTAGTCCTGATTTCACCGGCATTAATCATGCGTACGTAGCGATTATCTTTTTTTGAAAAAATCCAGAGGATAGCGGCTTTCTTATTTCCCGGAATCAGGCGATTCGATAATAAGATAACGCTCTCCACCAAACCTTCTTCAAGCAGTTTACGACGAATCGCCCTATAAAGTTTATCTGAAGCGGCCTCAGTCGATGTAAGGGCCATGAGTTTACCGCCGGGTTGCAGTGAATCCAACGCTTTAAGAACATAGGGCCATTCTCCGTTATGCATAGCTCTGTCTGAACTGCTATAAAACAACTCAGCCAGTGAGCTTTGTAAATAATAGCCACGATATTGAATCTCCGTTAGCGGGTTTTTACGCGGTGGGCAAATAACGGCGGCGGCCCCTTCACTATTGGCCTGTTTTTCAATAAAAAGGTTTCCCAGTTGAAGGTCTGCTGCTTCACCCACCATGCACATCCGAATTTTAGTAACTACATAGTTACTTTCTTTCACTTCAATCCCCGATACCTGTGGTTTTGAAGAATTTTTCAAGAGTGACTGAATCAGAAATTGACCTTGTGCAAACCCCCAGTCGTATACAGACTCTTGACCTCTTAACAATTCAACAAACAAGCGATTAATACTTCTTCCCACATTGTATTCAGACTTCGACCGAATAATTGGCTCGGCGAGAAGGATATAGGCAAATAGCTCTTCCGTTTTACAAGGCTCTAAAGGTGGTAATACGTTCGGATAGTATTGTCTCAAATCAATATAATCCTTTTTAATTGAAGGCAGCTTAACCTCTTTTGCAATGTAGTCCTCTGCCTCGCTTTCAGTAAGTCTATGACGTTTCATAGTGAACATTAACGTAGCAAACAAAATGCTGTCCTTGAACGGGATAAGTGGTAAATCATCGTCAGAATCATAATAGTAATATTCGAAAACACTCGCCACTTTGCCGACAAACTTTTCAAGAACATCCTCACTGAATTCTTTTAACATACCAATTGAATAACCTAACATAACTAACTCCTCCTTACGTGAATACAAATTCGTCCGTTTTTATCTAGTAAGCTAACTAGATGAATTTATGGGTTTACTAGATAGTTTTTACTAGATATTTTCTACTAGATGGTTTTTGCTGACTAGATACTTTTTAGATTTACTAGATAACTTTTGGGCTTACTAGATAATCTATTGACTAACACTTTTATTCTTTTTGGTTTTGTATAACCATTTTAAAGAATGCTAAAAAAATTTAAAACGTTCTTACTAGATGATTTTAAAACCTCCTTTACAGGATGAAGCAACACTCTTACTAGATAAACTAACACTCTTGCCGGATGAGCTAACACTTTTACCGGATACATTGTTTCAGGCCTACCGGTTATTGACTCATCCGTATATTACGCTTAAGCCTCTAAGGAGCTTTCTCCTATTTATGAGCTTCAACCCCTCTCTGCACTTTCATTGTACAACCAAAATTACACGAAGTCAAATGGTTTTAAACAACCATTTTTCACTTGGTTGTTGTTTGGGTTATTGTTTTGGTTATTGTTTTGGTTATTGTTTTGGTTGCTATTTTAATTCTAATCTACTAATTTATTTATCTATTAAATATTAAACGTGGGCCGATCTATTTAACTGATTTTTAAAGTAAAACAGGCAATCATTTAATCAAATGATTGCCAAAATAACACTATTAAAATAATCGAGTAATATCTTTATTTAACAGGAACTGCTCTACGCCAACATAAACAATCCCATTATCATCACGCCAAGGTTTAATATAGTCACGTATAACCACAAGTTTGCCAAACGAATCCGGGATCCGCAGTAATGAAGCTATTTCCTGATTTCGTTTTTCAGGTTTATCAATCGATAGCGCCGATTGTATGTAGTATCTCTGATTGGATTGATTGACTATAAAATCAACTTCCAATTGCTTACGAGTATTTTTACCGGAATCAGTTCTAATATACTCCTCAACAACACCTACATCCACATTATAGCCCCGACGTACTAAGTCACAGTACAAAACATTTTCCATAATATGGTTTTCTTCCTGTTGACGAAAACTTAATCTTGCATTTCGTATACCCACATCAGTGTAATAATATTTTAACGGTGTTTTGATATATTTTTTTCCTTTAACATCATATCGATTAGCTTGCTTTATTAAAAAAGCATCAACAAAATAACTCAAATATCTACTGATTGTAGTCGAATTGATTTTAACTTGTTTTTTACTCAAAAAAGTATTAGCTAATTTTGTCGGATTCGTTAAAGATCCTATACTGGAAGCAATAATATTTAATAAATCTTCCAAAATGGACGTATCATTTTGAATTTGATAACGTTCTACTACATCCTTTAAATAGGTTCGCAAAAATAAATCACTTAAATACTTACTCTTTTCTTCGTGCGTTTGTAGTGAAAAAACTACCGGCATCCCGCCATAGGTATAATAATCAAGCCATGCATTGCGTTCCGGTCCCTCATATTTTTCATACATTTCTGCAAAGGAAAGAGGATATACTTGAATTTCATCCGCACGATCCCGAAATTGGGTAAGAATATCTGAAGATAGCATTTTAGAATTACTACCGGTTACATAAATATCCACATTAGGCAACTTCATTAACCCCAGCAAAACATCTATGAAGGTTAATTTTGCTGTATTATCATTAACGTATGGATTCTTAATCTCAGCTACAAATTGAATCTCGTCAATTAAAATATAATATTGTGTTGAAGTTCTCTCTATTTGCGATCTAAGATACGCGTCCAACTCGATTGGATTTCTATATTTGGCATTGCCAATTTCATCGAGAGCTAATTGGACAATTTGATTATCATGAACATTATTTTGATGTAAGTAATTAACAAATAATTTAAAAAGTAAATACGACTTTCCGCATCTTCGAATCCCCGTTATCACTTTGATTCTACCATTATGTTTTTTAGCCACTAATTTTTCAATATATTCCGCTCTGGCAAATTCCATTATATTCTCACCTCACTTCATATTTCGAAATTTTATTGCGGATTCCGCATTTTTTCCTCGACTATATTATAGCAATGATATTAACTTGCTTCAAGACAATTCGAAATTTTATTGCGGATTCCGCATTTTTTTGTCGAGTTTTTCTTCAAGCTTTTCTTCGGCATTTCTTCAAGTATGTAATAAATAGGCTTAAGAAACTTCCTCGTCAATCTACGGCCCTCAGACTATATTCGCATGCCTTTTACTTCACGCCCGATTGGTCTATTTATCACCTGTGAGTTCTAAATGGATATCGGCAGAGCTTATGAAAATATGATAAAATTAATACAAGCGATTCTTCATATTAAGGAGGAACCATACATGCGATATTTTTGGTTATTTATAGCAGTTTTTTGCTTCACCCTTTCAACGGAATCTTATTTTTCCGGTTTTGAAACAACAAGCCTTGTTATCCTTGGTTTTTTGGCTCTTTACCGTGCCATTCGTTGGAAAAAGAGTTTTAACCCTAAGCTAAAATTCAACAGCGGTAACAAAGAGCTGGACCGCTTCAACACGGAGCTTTTTAATAAAGCCATTACGGACTACAACAAAATGGAGCGGGAAATCAAAACGTTAAACGATAAATCGTTCCGCAAGCAGTTACAAAAAACACAAGGTATTGCCAAGAACTTTCTGACCTATCTGCAAGAGCATCCGGAACGTATCGGGCTGGCGCGCCGTTTCATCGATTATTATCAGGACCGCGCCATCTTATTGGTGCAAAAATACAAAGAATTGGATCGGACCGGTCTTCAGGAGCCAGAAGTGGAACATTCTAAACGAGAGATCAAACAGCTCCTCCATTATTACGACGAAGCCTATGCCGATCAGTTTACCAAGGTTCTTAACTCACAGCTCATCGATCTCGATGCGGAGATGAAGGTCATGAGGGAGAATATGTCGGCGGACGGGCTCAATCCGAATATTCAAGAGCGTCCACCAATCACTAAAGCGAATAATCCTCTCATCAATTCCCTGATTGAGCTTAGTGATAAATTTTTAAATCGTAAGTAAATGAACGCAGGATACCCACCCTAATGCAGGGTGCAGAATTCCCACCTAAGGCATGGCGTAGGATACCCATCTAATATATGGCTCAGAATCCCCACCTGTACCTTGCGTGAAGTTGGGCAGCAACATTGGTTAATTTTTAAATCGTAGACGAAAGTAGGGTGCAATTATGGCTGAAATTAATTTGAACGACCTCTTAGCGAAGAAACAGGCAGAAGCTACGGAAGATACACCAACCATTGAAACAACGGAATTGGTTCGCGTTAACCAACAAGTAGAGACGCTCACGCCGGAAGAACGTAAACAAGTAGATCAAATCAAAAACTCCATCGATTTAGTGACGTCCAATGCTATCGCCCAATACGGCATGGCGGCACAGGACAACATTGCGACGTTTTCAGACAGCATCTTGGCGACCGTGAAAAGCACGAATCACGAAGCGGCCGGCACCTTGCTTACCGACTTGGTAAAACAGGTTAACGAATTCGAAGCAGAGCAGGATGGCACTAAAGGCATGTTGGCCAATCTGCCGGTAGTCGGTTCCCTTTTCAAAAAAGTGGCGAACCTCAAAGAGTCTTACACTACGCTGGCTGTTCAAATCGATAAGATTCAAGCCGGTCTGGACAAGCAAAAAATGGTGCTCATGAAAGACGTGGCCATGTTTGACGGTTTGTTTGAAAAGAACCTGGAATACTTCAAACAGCTTCAGCTCTACATCCAAGCGGGCGAAGAAAAACTCCAGGAACTTAATGAAGTAACGATTCCTAAGCTGGAAGCCGATGCTCAGCTCTCCGATAATCCGATGGCTCACCAAGTGGTGCAGGATTTTAAAAACTCCGTGATTCAGTTTGAAAAGAAAGTGCATGACTTGAAGCTCAGCAAAATGATTGCCATTCAAACGGCGCCGCAAATCCGCATCATCCAAAATAACGACAAGATTTTGGTGGACCGCATCCAAACAGCCATCTACAACACTATTCCATTGTGGAAAAACCAGATGGTTCTTGCCCTCGGCCTCGGGCGTCAGCAAGAAGCGCTCAAGATGCAGCAAGCTGTTTCCGAAACTACCAATGAGCTCTTAAAACGCAATGCTGCGCTTCTCAAACAAAACTCGCACGAAACGGCCGTTGAAAATGAACGGGCCATCGTGGACATCGAGACAATTAAGCAGGTTAACGAAGATCTCATCGCTACCATCGAGGATACTATCCGTATCCAGAGTGAAGGACGCCAAAAACGCCAAGCTGCGGAACAGGAATTGCTGCAGATTGAAGGTAAGCTCAAAGACGCACTGCTTAAGAGTGCGGGGCGGGTGGAAGAACAAAAATAGTTGCTTTAATCATCAAATTGACTAGTATTGCTATACTATAAAATCTATATAAACAATTAGGCCTACAAAGTCAGAAATATCTAACTTTGTAGGCCTTTAGTTTTGTCAATTTATGTTCAATTACTGCCTGTTTTTAATACAAACTCTTCAGATTCTTTTATACATTCAATTTAAACAGCCCATGACGGTTACAATAGGCATAAATAATGCCATGCCCACGACTCATAAAACGGCACTCTGCATTTTGTTCAGGATAGAGTTTCACTAATGTATATCTATCTGATGTCACATACGCCATAAAGGAAATATAGTGCTGTTTCGTCATGGGATGCTCCATATGCACGAAAAAGTCATGCTCAATCTTCTCAACGTTAATGATATGTTCCGGAGATTCTTCCGGTGAATCTTCTTCTACAGTAAGAACCGGTAGTTTAACACCGCAGCAATTGAAGTCACCTTCACCAAAACTTGTAATGATATTGCCGCAGATTGGGCAGACATAAAATTTGAGTTTTTTTACATTGGCGGAGCAGTTATCATTGATAGCATATTCGCCGGCAAACAATTCTGCTACGGAGATACTGAGTGCCTCCGCCAATGGCGTAACCAAAGTAATATCCGGTAGACCCTTGCCGGTCTCCCATTTAGAAATCGTCTTGTCACTGATAAGTAGCTTTTCAGCTAATTCTTTTTGCGTGAGCTTCTTGCGTTCACGCAGTTCTTTTAACATCGTGCCTGATATATAATTCATAGCCATTACACCTCTTTCTTTTGCTATGGCTATCTTAAGATAAAATGGGGGTACTGGCTACCTACGCTGCGTAGAATGTCGAAAGAATCTAAGCTTTTATCATTAAACTATTCCCAAAACATTATTTATTCGAATGATTTTTCCGCTTCAGTCTCTTTTAAAGTTTTACCGTCCTCGTTTTTCCATACTGCTGGCCCACTAACATTATATCCAAGGACAAAACATGCAGCGGTGGAAGAACTCGAAAATAATATATCTTCAACTGTTTTCCAATCTTTAATTCTACCAGCTTTATAATGTTTATCTCTTAATTTAATCAATCCGGAACTGAATGATCTAGGGGCTGTTCTTTCATTAACAGAAGCTCCTGACAACAATACAAAACCTTCAGATGTAATCATAGCTGTAGCTGTTGCACTTCCAATATTTAAATATAACTTAGGATATTCTTGACGTGTTATCTCATTCTTTTGAACAATAGGTTCTAAAACTTTATACCCTAACGTATTAATTAAAACTTTAATATTATCAAGAAATTCTTCCATAGCAGCAATTTGAGATTCTTTTAAAATCGTTTTGCGATAAGTATTTTTAGTTAACACCAAATAACGTTTGCTATCTCTAGCCATATCAACTAATCGAGACTCAAGATATCTAATAAGAGCTTTATTTAAATCTCGACCTACAAATAATACTACTGTATTCCAATAATACGTCTCTTTTTCAGCCGCATAATCTCTTAAATGCTGCATTAATCTTTCTTGAATATTTTCAGCTTCACCAATGTACACAGAATCAGTGTCATCCTCTTCCTTGCAAAACAGATAATATACACCGGCTCCCTTTATATCTGTGCGTTTACATTCACTCACTTCAATTCTTGGAATCTTAATTGCTTTACCGTTCCAATTTGAAAACTCAGCCGTAATAAGACTATCAGCTGTCCCATTGGCCAAAAATAATTCAATTGATTTACCCCTAGCCATTCGTATACACTCCTTTATAATCATTCGCACTTCATATTTATCCGCAAATCTCCGCAATCCCCCCTGGCTATCCGCCAATCTATATCCTTAAAATGGTTTCCTTCATTCATTTCAAAGGTTACATCTATATTCTGTTCTCTTAAATGCTTAACAATAGCTTCTGTATTATCCTGTACCGTTTTAAGAATCTGATGTTTCGTTTTAGATTCCTTATCACCTAAAGAGAAGTATAATTTTTCCGGAATACGCTTCATTTGATGCGATTCAACATATTCCTTAAAGTCCGGGAACCAAAACGAACTGGACATGCAGGCAGCCCGTTCAAATACATCACAGTTATAAAGAGCATACAAAGCAAAAAGTCCCGCCATAGAATAACCGGCAATATATGTTTTTGTCGGTGTACCGTCTATTAACTCAAGTCCTTTTGGCAACGCCTCATTTAGGAGCCAATCGAGATACACAGAAGCATCGCCGGTAAATGGCGGCTCTTGTTTTGAAATGAGAGGAATTT
This sequence comes from Veillonella sp. CAG:933, assembly GCF_000431435.1. NCBI lineage: Bacteria > Bacillati > Bacillota > Negativicutes > Veillonellales > Veillonellaceae > Veillonella > Veillonella sp. CAG:933. Next base: position 57,344 of record NZ_HF986263.1, on the reverse strand, counting down.
CCCACGGTGACAACTCAGAATTCCAATTAAGCTTACTGATAACAAGAAGATTTATATCAAAATCGCCCATTTTCTGAAGTTCTGCCAACACGCCGGAACTATCGTCTTCAAACATATTCAGTACAACTAATGGTTGATTGGGCTTTTCAGCTTTATATAAGGTTATATCCTTGCCTGATAGTTTAAAACACTCTTTCATAAGTTCCCCTTCCATATGATTACTTTTCAATATCAGCCTCTAAGTCATCAATATCGTCATCATCGTCGTTCAAATATCCCCATATTTCTTCGCGATTATATTTTTCAAGCAAAAAATTACAAAGTTCAGCCAAATACATAAGATTACATTGGTATTCCACTTCAGGTCCCGGATTTACCTCAAATTCAACCAAGGTAAATATACTCGGATCATTCTCATCGACACCAATATAAAACAACTTCTTTTCTAATTCCACAAGGTCTTTTTCTAAATGCCTACGGACCATTATTAATTCTTCAAGTGTGTCATTCTTATGCTGTTCTACAAACTCTTCCGGACTTATCATCATAATAGTACCCTCTTGATTTTATACACTTTTAATAGTAATACGTCTGATCAATATAATAACGCCAGCCAATTTGATTCATGCCATACTCAAATACCCCATTATGAGGGATTACTACGGTAGTGTGTCCACCTCTCATCGTATTTGTACGATAGCGCCACATATCGTTTCTGAACTTAGAAAAATTCCAAACCACGATTTGCTTTAATTGGCCATTTTTGACGAACTTAGTGGACACTGAAAAACCTCGACCATTCGAATCAGAACTATATGTTATTGTATCGTTCATAACATATATATCAATATTTTCATAATTCCAATGATCTACCCAAACATCCGTAGCGCTTGCCGAATTCATACCGGCGAACATAAAAACTAACCCTAAACAACAAATAAATAATCCCTGCCATAACCGCTTCATATACCTCATCCCTTTCAATCAATGAAACGCACTACTTGATATTTACTTACAGTATAGCACAAGCGTTTTGTCCGGTACACAAAAACATAGTTCTCATGCCACTAGCAAGTTAGTCAGCGCTTTTATAAATATTTCTGTAATGGGTGTAAATATCTGATATTTTTTCCACACGATATAGCAACGGGTTTCCAGCTTAGGCGACAGCGGTCGCCATATTAACTCATCACACTGCGGCACTAAATGTTCAAAAATAAGCTGCAGGCCTACGCCGTTTTTTACAAACTGACTGCCATTATAAAACAAGTTTACATTCCCGATAAAGTTCAACTGATTCACTTTTTCACCACACCAACGGGAGATATCATTTTGAATCGTCTGCTCCGAAGCAATCAGGTTTTCACTAACAAGATCATCAAAAACAATGGCCTGTTTCGCTGCCAATGGATGGTCAGGCCGCATCAATACACCATAGGTATCAGTGCCCGGCAGTTCAATATAATTAAAGTTATCAAGGCTCGGCGGCTCCACAATTAAGGCGAAGTCCAATATGCCTCGCTCAATGCGCTCAATAACCTGCTCGGTATTGCCGCTGGTAATGTGAAAATGAAGTAACGGATACTGTAGTTGTAACTCGTGAAAAACAGTGGCAATATGATGAACCAAATACGTTTCTGCACAACCGAAACGAATCTCGCCACCTATGAGATTATCCATGTCTTGAAATTCCTGCATCGTTTTATCGACCAAAGACAGAATATCCTCCGCTCGTTTTCTCAGCAAAACGCCTTCCTCCGTGAGCACAAGATTACGCCCCTGTTTTTGAAAAACCTTCTTCCCCAAGGTATCTTCCAACTGTTTCATCTGAACAGAGAGGGTGGGTTGTGATATATGCAATTCATTGGCAGCCGCTGTCATACTGCCTTCCCTTGCTATCGTCAGGAAATGGCGCAAAATAGTGGTATCCATACTGCATCCCCTTTCGGTTTAATCGATTAAGATTTTTAATAGATTTCAATTTATTATTGATATTGGTAATTTGTCTTTGTAGCCATTATACTATGGTCATACAGTTGAAGTAAACAAACAACGACCAATTAGAAAGGGGTGACACGAATGCCCGAAGCTTCAGATATTAGGGGTATCATTCGACAAAATCTCCTTGATGCCGGCTGTAGTGAAACGATGACAAAATCTTGTATGGATGAATTCACACAAGGTAAACGAGTCCAGCTACACAGACGCTTATTGGCTCATCGTAAGGAATTATTGAATGTACTTCATTGTAAACAACAACAAATCGACTGTCTGGATTATCTTATTTATCAATTAACAAAATCTAAAAAGTAAACGATTACGGAGGAGACCCTTATGAAGAAATTATTCAAAACGAAACGAATTCTTATGACCTTAGCATTAGGCACACTCATGACAGCTACCGGCATCGCGGCCCAAACAGTTTCGGCGGCCGGCCCTGCAGTAGCACAAGCCAACGCACTCATTTCACCGGGTGTAATCACCGAAGACCTTAAACTTACCAACGAATGGGATAAAAAGTTTAAAAAGAGCGATAAAGTAAATCATCAAAAAGTAACGTTCCACAACCGCTACGGCATTACTCTCGCAGCCGATATGTATGTGCCTAAAAATATCAAAGCCGGCGAAAAATTACCGGCTATCGTAGTGGTGGGCCCGTTCGGCGCCGTTAAGGAACAGGTATCCGGCCTGTATGCCCAAACTTTGGCAGAACGCGGTTATATTGCCATCGCCTTTGACCCGTCTTTCACCGGTGAAAGTGGCGGTAATGTCCGCAATGTAGCATCACCGGAAATCAACACGGAAGATTATTCTGCCGCCATCGATTTTCTTACCACACAAAGTCTGGTTGATACTGACCGCTTAGGCATCTTAGGTATCTGCGGCTTCGGTGGGATTGCCTTAAATAACGCTTCCATGGATACTCGTGTAAAAGCCAGCGTTATTACAACTATGTACGACATGACCCGTTACTATGCGAATGGCTATAACGATGCCAATGACAGCGCCGAAGCACGTCATCAGACGTTAGAAGAGCTTAATGCACAGCGTACGGAAGATTATAAAAACGATACCTTCGTCCGCACCGGTGCCAATGTAAATCCGGATTTATTACCAGCTGATGCACCGAAATTTATCCGCGACTATGCTGAGTATTATGCAACGGACCGAGGCTACCATCCACGTTCCGTCAACTCCCTTGGCGGTTGGAATAAAACATCCGCCTTATCTTTTATCAACATGCCGTTCTTACAACGCTCCGATGAAATTCAGAGTGCCGTATTGATCATCGCCGGTGAAGAAGCGCATTCCCGTTACTTCAGTGAAGATGCCTTCAAAAAACTTAAAGGGGACAACAAAGAGTTGATTATTGTTCCGGGTGCATGGCATACTGATTTCTATGATAATCCAAACTACATTCCGTTTGATAAAATCGATGCATTCTATCAACAATATTTGAAATAAGTAAAACCTGAAAAAGGTCTCACTCAGATATTAATCGAATGGGACCTTTCATTTATTTGTAGTATTTTATTTAAGCAATGACAGGAACGCCCTCTCCATTCCACTCATTTTTTATCTTCGGACCACCATTGGTCTCATTACCTCTCATTATACATGACTCGGGCATACAGCAAAATCGTTTTTCCTAAATATACAAATGTACTTGATAATTTTACAAAAACAACGATTTCTTCTTGATAATACACTGAAGTAGTTCTATACTTAAAGTAGCAAATAGTCGGTAGTAAGTACTATTCTTTTTACACTTAAAGGAAGTGAATTCTTATGTCTGAACACGACAATCAACAAGACAAAAAGCACGTTCACGATCATAACCATGATCACCACCACAATCATGAGCATCTTCACGATCATGACCATGACCACCATCATCCTCATACTCATGAACACGCTCATGATCACGCACACGACCACGACCATGAACATGATTGTCTCGCCGACCACGTACATCCTCATGACCACAATCATCCTCATGTACATGGCGACGTTAACGACTACATGAAAGCCGTTGCGGAATATCGCAAAACTTTTGCCTCCAAACAAGACGTTTTGGACAAAACGCCGGATCCTGCGGTACGTGAAATGATTCTTCGTATGGAACAAATCGGTTGCGATACTACTTTTGATCGTTTTGACAAACAAAAACCACAGTGTACCTTCGGTTTAGCCGGTGTCTGCTGTAAAATCTGTAACATGGGTCCATGTAAGATTACACCACAAGCGCCACGCGGTGTCTGTGGTGCCGATGCAGACCTCATCGTATCTCGTAACTTATTGCGCAGTGCCGCTGCCGGCGTGGCTCAACACGGTGCGCACGCTCGCGAAGTTATTTTTCCTTAAAATTTGTTGCTGAAGGTCGTTTGAATTTACCGATTATCGGTGTTGAAAAATTACACCAAGTTTGCAAAGCCTTTGGCATCCCGGATGACACGGATGATGTTAAAGCCTTAGCCGGCAAATTGGCTGATGTTCTCTTGGCCGACTTATCTCGCGCCACACCGGATGACTACGAAGCCATCAAAGCCTTGGCTCCGGCTGAACGCCAAAAAGTTTGGCAAGATTTGGACATTATTCCAATCAGTGCTTATAACGAAGTATTCGATGCTTACCACCGCACCGGTTGCGGTACCGATGGTGATTGGGAAAGCATTATGAAACAATTCTTGCGTTGCGGTCTTGCTTTCTGCTACACCGGCGTAGTCGCTGCCGATATTGCTACCGATGTTCTCTTCGGTATCGGTCATCGGGCGACTTCAAAAGTAAATGTCGGTGCTTTGAAAAAAGGCTATGTTAACATTGCCGTTCACGGTCATTTACCAACCTTAGTGAGCGAAATCGTTCGTGTCGGCCGCACTCAGGAATTCATCGACATGGCGAAAGCCCATGGTGCCGAAGGGATTCAGTTCTACGGCGTATGCTGTTCCTGCTTGTCCGCTATGTACCGTTACGAAGGCGTTATTCCTTTGTCAAACGCCGTTGGTGCCGAACTCGTTTTAGGTACCGGTGCGCTTGATTTATGGGTAGCCGATGTACAGGACGTATTCCCTGCCATCATGGATGTGGCGCGTTGCTTCAAAACAACGGTCGTGACTACTAACGATGCAGCTCGTCTCCCAGGCGCTGAACATTATGCGTATGATCATCATCATTCCAACATTGAAGACACTGAAAAATTGGCGCGCAAAATCGTAACCCGCGCTATCGAAAGCTTTGCTAATCGTCGCGATGTGCCGGTTTTCATTCCACCATACAAAGTAACCGCCGATGTAGGCTTCAATGCTGAAAACATTGCTGAAGAATTCAATGGTTTCGGTGCTTTTGTAGATGCTTTGAAGAGCGGTCAAATCAAAGGTATGGTTAACATGGTTGGCTGTAACAACCCGCGCGTTATTTACGAACGAGCCATTGTTGATATTGCCGACGAATTATTGAAAAACAACATTTTAATTTTCACAAACGGTTGTGCATCCTTCCCACTCTTAAAATTGGGCTATTGCAGTAAAGACGGTGCGTCCAAAGCCGGTAAATCCTTACAGGAATTCTTGGGCGGCAAATTACCACCGGTATGGCATGTAGGCGAATGCGTAGATAACACGCGTGTATCCACCGTTTTAGCCGGCGTCGCTCAGGCAGCGGGCAAAGACATTAAAGATATGCCTTACGCCTTCACCAGTCCTGAATGGTCCAATGAAAAAGGTCTCGACGCTTCCCTTGCATTCCGCATGTTCGGTATCAACTCCTACCACTGCGTAGAACCACCGGTACAAGGCTCCACTAATGTGGAAAACTTCTTAAAACACGACACGAAAGACACGCTCGGTTCTGTTATGACCGTTAATACGGATCCAAAAGCCTTGGCTAAACAGATTATCGAAGGCATCGAAGAAAAACGTCGTAAGTTAGGTTGGGACTAGTGGAAGCCTTATTAGTATAAACTAGTCAAAATTTCTGGTTTGTAAAAACTAAGTGAGAATTGCTAGTTACTATAAACTAAATCAGAATTACTTTTTATGTGCGAATCGATATAGAAAGTGATTTAATTCAGCTCTTATAAAAACTAAAAATAGTATTCAATAAATCCCTCCTCTTAACGTTAAGGCTCAGATTCTAACGTAAGGGGGAGGGATTTTAATGTCAATTTACTAATTCCATCCCTATCATCGAAGCCGCCTTTAATCCTTATAACTCTTTTCATGTTATAATTGTTCTAAGAAAGAATTAGTGAGTATATGAAATAAAATATTTTTAGGAGGTTCAATATGTTTTTTCCTTTCCCGGACGGATTACATCCTCAAGGAGATGTAATTATTTATCAATCAAATGATACCAATATTACCACTAATGTGCTTTTTAAAAATGAGACATTTTGGATGCCTCAAAAAGATATAGCTCAATTGTTCAATGTTGAACGTTCAACCATCAGCCGCCATTTACAAAATATTTTTAATGAACACGAACTTGATAAATCAGTGGTATGTGCAGAAATTGCACATACCACTAAACATGGTGCTATAGATGAAAAAACTCAGACCAAAAATGTCACCTATTATAACCTTGACGCCATCATCGCCGTTGGCTACCGAGTTAATAGTAAAGAGGCTACTCAATTTCGTATATGGGCCACAAATACACTACGAGAATATATTGTAAAAGGATTCGCCTTAAATGATGATTTACTAAAAAATGGTCGTCAATTCGGCAAAGACTATTTCGATGAATTATTAGAACGTATCAGGGAGATTCGTGCTTCTGAAAGACGTTTCTATCAAAAAATTACCGATATTTTTTCACAATGCAGCTATGACTACGATAAAAATAGCCAAGAGGCTCAACTATTCTATTCTACTGTTCAAAATAAGCTCCATTGGGCCATTACAAATCATACGGCGGCTGAAATTATTCATGAGCGTGCGAATCATCAAAAACCACATATGGGATTAACAACGTGGAAAAATATGCCTGATGGCAAAATACTCCAAAGCGATGTTATCACTGCAAAAAACTATTTGACTGAATCCGAGCTACGAGAATTAAACCGAGTAGTAACAATGTTCCTAGATTATGCGGAAAATCAGGCAGAAAGACAAATTGCCATGAGCATGTCCGATTGGTCAGGCAGACTTGATAATTTCTTGCAGTTCAATGAGTATGATATTTTAAATAACGCAGGAAAAATATCCGCCGAGGTAGCAAAATCACTTGCTAAAAGTGAATATAAAAAATTTCGCGTCATCCAAGACAAAGAATATATCTCTGATTTTGATAAAATAGTCAAGAAAATTAAGTAAAAAACTATCTCGCCTAATACAATAGATATTATATTTTGCATTACAATTATTTAATATCATTCCTCAATATTGCATTTTTATTCTCTTGAGTCTATAATTACTTTTAAGAGGTGGAGGGTGTTTCACCCTCTTGCTTTTTTACTTTTTAGAAGCCTTGTAAATCAGTATTGCAGCTGCCAGATTGATGATACTAATTACAAGGCTTATATCTTTTTATATTCATCAAGTGCTCTTAAATTTTCAAAAAGGGACCCTCCGCCGTTATGGCGCTGGGTCCCTTTTACATATATTCATTTATGCTATATTCTCGAAAAGAACGTAAACTGAAATCTCTACCGGGAATCAGTCTTTTTATTTGCCGGTCTTATCTCCTGTATATTCAATGACGATAATAGCGCCCTTATTTTCCATCTCTGTAATCGGCTTGCCATCTTTACCTAGCGCATTACCGCCGTTATCCGTAGCAACGTAGATCTTTGTAGTATCCGGGCTTACAAGAACATTGCGGTAACGGTTATTAGTCTTGAATAATTTTTCTACATCGCCCTGAACTTGTTCACTTTTACCATCAAGTTTCACACGATAAATGGCACCATTCTTAAGCGTCGTAATGAGCAAGGAATTCTGCCACTCTGTAATCTTCCCGTCTGCCGGATAGTAGGCAACACTGGAAGGAGCAATGGTTGGCCAACCTACATAGTAAAGTGGTGCATAGGTTTCATCGGCAAAATCATAGCCATTGCGAACAACGTTAAAGGATTTAAGCGGATCTTTAAGGTTCGGAGCATTAAAGTCTGTTTCCAACTGAGTCGGAACGCCTGCCGGAATATTGTTTGAATCAAATTTTGCCTGCAATTCTTTGGAAGCCTGGGAATAGTTGGCATACACATAGGATTCATTATCTCTATAACCTGCCACATACGGCCAGCCATAGTTGCCGCCTTTTTCAATAAGGTTCAGTTCATCATCTGTAGACGGACCATGTTCGGTCGCAAAGAGTTTATCACCAACAAAGGCGAGCCCCTGAGTATTGCGGAACCCATAGGCATATACATGACTTTGGACACCATTTAATACAGGGTTATCTGAAGGAATGGAGCCATCTGCATTGAGACGCAAAATTTTGCCCGGATAGAGACTATAATCATTAGCGGCTACCTGCTCTGCTGTTGGTAACATCTGAGCCTGGATTTCCTTGGCTACGCGAGTCCCCTGATTATTCCCTTGGTCACCGATGGTATAGTAAAGCTTACCATCCGGTCCGAAACGAAGTCGACCGGAGTTATGATCAACGCTGGCCGGCAGATTATCGAGGATAGCTGTTTCATCACGAAGTGTCTCGGTCTTAGGATCATAAGTCATACGGACAATACGAGCATGCTTTTCACCATTCACTTCATAGGTATAAGCCGTGTAGACATAATTATTTCCTTTAAGGAACTGTGGGTCCAGTGCGAGGCCCAGAACGCCTTGATGAGGCGGCGCCGCCACGGCATTATTAAAGGTGTACAATACCTTATGCTTACCCTTTTTCGGGTCAACCTTAGAAATCGATTTTGCCTGACGTTCGGTTACCCACAACGAATTATCCGGTCCCCAAAGAACTTCCCACGGAGAACCCAAGCCATCTACAAGGACAGTCGCCTTAAAAGGCGCTGCAATATTGACCTTGTCTCCATGGGCTGCCTCAGCCACCATACTAAAACCTGCTGTTGCCGTAATGGCAAAAAGACCACAAAGTACTTTTGCTGCTAATTTCTTCATACGGTTCTCCTTTCACATAAAAGTCCTTCATACTTAGCTATCTCTAATCGATTATTTTCGACTAGAGATAGCCTATAACCGTGCTGAATCGTGAAGTCTTTCCGGTCCTCAAGACGGTAAGCTGTACTTCACATTTCATTCATATCTCTTATTATTATAAATAAAAAACAGTTACTTGTATACTGAACACCTAAGCGAAAGTGTCTATAGTTTATTTTATTGACTCTATCTCGTATGATTCTTCAACTTTAGCCTTAACATATTCTTCAAACATATACGGTGCTTCCTCTTCTTTTAAGATACTACCAATATGCATGGCTCGATTCTGTAGCACATTTTCTTCATCAAGCAATAAATTTCTTAGGAATAACTCAAGGAATTCCGTTGTTGCAAAAACACCGTTTTTCAAATCGCTATAATTAGCCCTAACCAACGCGTTTCTAAAATACCAAGCATGCTTGGCAAAAATATTGTTCGTAGCAGCAAAGCCCAATGTGCTCAAATACTTAATAAAGAATACAGCCGTTGTCCGTGTATTACCTTCGCCAAATACATGAATTTGCCACAAGCCGGCTACAAATACGGCAAGATGGTGAATAATCTCATCCATGGACAGATTTTTATAAGAAAACTTCTTTTCTTGTGAAAAATCATACTCCAGCGTTGCCCGTAGTTCTGAAGCACTGGCGTAAAGAACAGTTGCTCCGTTCAGCACCCATTCTTTTTTTGTAATATTATAATCACGATATGTCCCTGCATGAGGATAGATGCCCGTAAAAAGCTTTTTATGAATGGCCAGATACTCATTTGGGGTAAAGCTGAAAGCATGTTCTGAAAGAAGTGCTGCAATACGAACAGACACTTTATCGGCTTCTTCTGTCCGATTCGACGCATCCGTGTTCGGCTTCGCCTCGTAATAATTTTGCAAAAGTTGCTGAGCATCTTCCAAGGAAATCTCGCCTTCAATATTTCGAATCGCCGTATCCAATAAATACTTCGAAGGCTGCAGACCATCAACGGCCTGCAGGCCGATAGCCGTCTGCCATGCATAACCTTTTTCACGCTTAGCCGGTTCGGATTCTTTTATATATTCTTTGAAGGGATCTTGGTCCGGCACATCTTTGGGATGTTCAACGGGGTGTTCAAATGCATCTTCATACGATTTTTTCGGCACCATATATCACCTCATCATTTTGATTAACAGCAACTCTTTATTAGTTGTCGTCGACTCTTGTTATTAAAGCCACGGCTTCAACATGTATGGTAGTGACATCAAAACATATCACTCCACCGGCTCACCATATAGGCGTTTCATGCCATCATATGTTACTAACCATATACGTTTTGATTGCCTAGCCTCAACGCCTATCTTAAATCGTGGTGGCTTTCCATTTCTTTCAATACAAGCTTGACGCAATGAATCTGTACTCTTTCCCCATAATTCCGCTGCTTCTTCCAGAGTTAATACTTTATCAATGTAATTCATCGGAGCCTCCTACATATATAATATCCTATAACACATCCGGTAATCAAAGCTTTTACGGCTTCCTTATCAAAGTCTATAAAATATATTAAAATGGCAATGCCTATAATTGCTATAATGTCTTTCATCGTATTCACTCCTTATGATATAATGAAAGTGTCAGGAGAGGTTTCCCTCTCCCTTCACCGCTCTCTTATCGTTTTTGTTTTCGACGACGCTTACGATTTGAGGGCTTTTCTTTTTTTCTGAACTCTAGCCATATCATTACTACTAATGTTATGAACCATTCAACATCTACTTTATCAATCATTTCTACCTCCTTTCTATGGTTTTATTATACCGTATATACGGTATAATGTCAAGTAAAAATAAACAAAAAAAGTGCCCAAAAAGCTAGATTTTATCTAACCTTTTGGGCTTTCTTCTTTTTCACATACTTAACGCAATATGCTACGAGATAAACGGATCACCGTACCTTTCACCACTGAGCCATCGTATACATTACCGTGGCTCCTTTTATTTTAGAGCCATCAAATTGTACTAATCCTTCTACCCTGCCGGCTTGATAGCCTACCGTCGGATATACTTTATCATCAATAACTGTAACACCGGCTTTTATCTTATGTTCTTTGTTTAGGTTGATTTTATAAACATCAACCTTCTGCTTATCGGTATTCGGTACAACCACTGTTCTATCTGTATTAGCAGTGGCTTCTTTTGGTATATCCGGTAATTTATTTTTAATTGCCTCAGCAGTTTTAACCGCAGCCTTTTCCACTGTAGGTGCTACTACTGTATACGTTATAACCGGCTTAGATTGAGGTATTACATTTACTATTTCTTCAGCTTGCTTAGGTGTAACTTTTATTTCTTTGGCCAATTCCACCGTATTTGACATTGTAGATTGAGGTATAACTTTCGGCTTTTCAACTTTTTCCTTACTATTAATATAAAACGCCGTTGTAATAACAATTAATGCTACTGCAATGGCTGCATATAGTATATAACATATTTTTTTATTTTCCATTATATCCCCATCCTTTAACAATTCCCTAAGCAGTCCAATAATCAGTAATGCCACGAGCGATTGCTCGGACCATTTTGTCTAAGTCGTTTTCCAGTATAGCTAGATCTTCCATGTTATCGATAAACGCTAACTCTACTAATACGGCTGTGCCCATTGTTCCATTTAGCACATAGAGCCCTGGACGCTCCTTAATACCTCTATCAATAGTATTAACACTTCTGATAATTTGTGACTGAATAAATTCTGCCAAATGATGTCCGCTATAAGAACGATATAGCGTTTCTGTACCACGTGCCGTACCATTAAAGGCATTGCAGTGTAATGACACAAATAGATCCGCACCCCAATAATTTGATTCATCACAAATCTCTTGCAAATCATCAGATTGCAATGCTTTCACTTCAATTCCAGCCGCTTCTAAGTAACCCATTAATAGTTTGCCGGCCTTAGCGGCAATGTCACTTTCACGAGTACCAGTTACAGGATTAACGGCTCCCGGATCAGGTATACCTCCAGGTGCATGGCCTGGATTTACAAATACTTTCATGATGTGCCTCCTAAAATTTAACTTTATTTTCGATTTTGTCTTTAACCAGTTCTAAAAATTTTTCCATACTTTTATTACCTCCATCCCGGAGGTTTTCTAAAATACTTAGAAACTCTGAAGATCCAAGATAAAGCCAAACAAGATTGACTGCAAAAGAGTTCTTACCTGCCATCCAATCAAATAAAAAAGCAGCCGCCGTGGCTGCTACATAAGTAAGGACCTTCTTACAAAATCCTTTTCGCATGTATTCACTTTTAATTAAATTCAAATCAAAGGCCGTTGGAATTGCCCGGTATTTTTCCCAAACCGCAATGTGTTCCGGATCATATCCAAATTTTTCTACCAGCATTATGTAAGCCACACTAGCCCACTTGGTTACTAGATCAAGACATACAAGCAAAATAAATATACCTAATACTTGCACATGCTTTAACCCAATCAACCAAATCGCTACTGCGGCTACAACAGACAAGGCACTTTTAACCCACCATGCGGAAATCAATGATTGCCACATATCTTGTAAATACTGTACATACATCATTCATTGTTCTCCTTTTCTGCCGCAATCTCTTTATCGCATTCCGCAATCGCATCAATGTATACATTTAAAACACAATCTTCATCAGGGCAACGACCATCTTCAGTTAGTTCCGCTGCACAATATTCACAATATAATTTCTTTTCCATGTTATTAAACCTCCTTGATTGCATCAATCATAGCCTTATTATTGGCCTGATACTGGTCACGTAACTGTGCTGCTAACTTATCATTGCCTTGCAATAAGGCTGTCAACATTCGTTCTTGTAGCGGTTCATTAGCCGCATCAGTTTCTGCCTTAATCTCCTGAATTTTGGCTTTTCGCACTTCCGCTGCTGTCGGTACATAAGGTGTAGGCAATACCGGCTTAGTGTAGCACCATACATATTTGCCATCTGCCAATTTAGCCTGTATGCTGCCATTCTCGTCTCTTAAACATTGTTTGCCGGGATACGCTTCTTTTGCTAACGCTTCCAATTCTTCCCATGTATCGCCATGGACTTCAAGCCAATATGATGCTAATCGTTTGCTTTCTCCGTTTTTATCCGGATCATCAAGTATAATTAAATATTGATTCATAACATTATAATTCCTTTCTTTAAAAACAATGGAGGTTAAAAAATGAAACTACCTAATAACTATGGCTCCATCAGCAAACTATCCGGTAATCGCCGTAGGCCCTTCATGGTGCGTAAAAGCCTTGATGGTACACAATTAGTTATCGGCTATTTTGAAACAAAAGAAAAAGCCCTACAAGCATTAGCGGACTATAACCGCCAACCTGCTGAGCTACCAAGAGAAAATATTACTTTGACTACCTTATACAAGCAATGGCTGCCGCATCATGCTCCAACTCTTTCTAAATCCGGAGTATCTAGTTATACAAATGCTTACCGGCACATCCAATCTATTGCAACTATACCAATACAACAACTCACATACGATGATTTTCAGGGCGTTCTTGATGCCATGAATTTATCATATGCGAGTAAAAAGAAGGTACGATCACTTATTAACCAGTTATGCAAGTATGCAATCAAGAAAGAACTCATGCAGCGTAACTACGGTGATCTTGTAACCATTGGTAAAAATACTAAGGTACGCCCGCACAAACCTTTTACCCGGCAACAGATAAATAAGCTATGGCAACTCAATACACCTGAAACTGACGGAGCTCTGATTCTTTTATACACCGGCATGCGGTGTGGAGAGTTACTTAATCTCCGGCGGAAAGATGTTAACCTAAAAAGTAAATTCCTAACCATCACCAAATCTAAGACAAAAGCCGGAGAAGGAAGAGTTATTCCAATCCACAATCGAATTCATCCTATTGTTGAACGTCTCTGTTCTCAATATCAAGATCGTTTATTTCCCATTTCATATACCAATTTTTCCAAACATTTTAATCGAATTACAAATGGCAAGCATACAACCCATGACTGCCGTCACACAGTAGCAACCATGCTGGATCGTGCCGATGCAAATCCAAATGCTGTGCGTGCTATCCTGGGTCATAAAAATGGAGATGTCACGATCAAGGTTTACACTCATAAAGGCTTGCGTGACCTGCGTAGAGCTATTGCTTTATTAAAATGATGCTGCTAACTTGATACTAACTATACATTTAATAACTAGACTAGCTGTACTATTATTAGAATCTTAATGTTGCAAATTAGCTACTAATAGCACTAATTACCGGTGCATATTTACTCCAGTTCGGTGCCGATTTGTAAGCATCCACGGATCCGCTTGGAACCATAATGCTAATTACTGATCCACCTGCCCCCAGCATAAAAGTTCCGTTTAATGCAGGTGGCTTAATTGCCCTAATAATTAATGTTAAATCAATACGGCAACCGGAAAATGCACTATTGACTACTGAAGTACAAGCTTCTCCTAATTCCACAACTTGAATTCCATTGCTGTTGTTGAAAATATTGGCTGTAAGAGCAACAATACTCGGTAAACGGATTGTGCGAATATTACCACATTGAGCAAATGCAAAAGGCCCAATACTCTCAACTTTTAATAGGTCTAAATCTGTTAAGCTTGAATTAAACGAAAAACATTGTTGACCGATACTTGTTAGAATATCAGAATTTGGCACTGCTATTAATTTATTACATCCATAAAATGTGCTAGTCGGTAAAACAGTAACCTTACCTATATTGGCACTAATCATCTGCTGACAATACTGAAATGTAGCCGATTTGTTATTTAAAGTTTCAAGATTAGATGCATCAAATGATACCATATTACAATTACTAAATGCATTGTCAGTGCTAATTGATTTTAAATTGTCATTCTTATAGCTATTTATAATCTGCCCATTATATAGTTTACTGTTAATCTCTTTCTCAGTTCCTACATAATTTCCAAAGTTATATGATCCGCTTGCTACTACTTCAAGATGTACACCGCTTGCAAGTTTTTTAATCATATCCGGCATATCTGCTGGTTTTATCTCGGTGATTCCTGTTTTTTCCTGAATAACATCCCCTATGTTATTCAGATTTTGCCTTAATTCTTTAATCGTATCATCTAGCTCTTTCGTATCAACAATCCGATTCACGGCAACGTTTAACCGTGGCGTATCCCCTCTAATTTTTACTTTATACTGATGACACTTCATTTATTTCCCTCCCTAAATGCAAGTCCCGGAGATATTAATAATTCTCCCTGCACAATCCTCTGAGCCTTGCCATTACAAATTCGTTGGATATCATAATACAACTTATTGTATTTAGCATGACTATTATTAGCAACTAGTTTAGCAGTAATATCACGATTTAGCCTTAATACAATTTCGCCATTATTAACAACTTCACAATCACATTTAATAGCTAATGGATCACTGTAGCGATAAGATGCTCCAAAAATAAACTTACTATTTGATGTATCTATTAAACTTCCATTATCATCAGTTAAATTAAAAGTTATTTGATGATCGTCTCCCTGATTGATTTCTAAATCAATCTTTTCTACTTCATTGTTATTGTAAATCAATTTATCACCTCCTAACTTTTATAATCTGTATTTAATTTTTTTCATCCCCAAGGTATAAAAGTTTCTGGAACTACTGGAGGTTCATTAAATTCGGGGTATTCCGAAGGTGAACAATTAGTGGCTTATCCTATTCCATTTAAGAAATTGTTAGGGTTTACATCTGGGTTAGTTGATACTTCTACTACCTTTGCCGAACATGCCTCTGTAAATCCTAATAATTCAAATGCACATATATTCTTACATGCCTTAACAGCCACAAATGTAGAAATAACAACTTGGATCTGGCTTGTGGGAATATAGCCAAGGTGGAGCTACTCCTCGACCATCCAATAACGCAACAACTGCTACTTTTGCAACATCTTTTGGCAGCACTGATTATATTATTGTGCCGGTAGGCGTTATTGATGCAAATGACAATAAATGGAATCTGACAGTCAACGTGTTAAAAGATTACAAAACGGCAGATAGCTGTACTTTTAGAACATCTGACTCGATAGCCCCAGCTTGCTATTATTTGGCAGCGGGAAAACTCATAGCTTAACCAAGGTGGAGATTTCTCGTTAAATAGTAATGGTAATGGGACGATAACTTTACCTATAACATTTTCTAATAATTTTAAATTTTTTGGAACGCCTAAATTTGGCACTGATAATTCTCCTTGGATACTGGGTTTAAGATATACATATAATGCAAGTACATTAAGTAACGTTGAAGTTAGAGGTATATTTACAGTCCAAAACACTGGAGCACAAAGCGGCTACTTATTATGTGCGTGGAGCATCAGTTTTGGCAAGCTATTCGGGGGATTGATTATCCAAGGTGGATACACTTATCATGCAGGGGCTAAGAGTGTGCTATTTAATACACTCTATAAAAAAGCATTTGGAGTTTTATTAATGCCTACTGTAGCTCCAGAATTGACGAGTAAACCTCCGCACATGGTATTATTCAATAACGATGGGGTCGGTGGAGTAAAAAATGATAGTTTTAATGCCATTGCTTATTATGATGTATTAAATCGTGATTATAATGATAATGTCGCCTTTTTTTGGCTTGCATTTGGAGTTTAAATACCAATACTTAACCATAAAAGCCAAACTTCATTTATCCCAACATAGTCATCGATAAAATTATTTTGATTAATATTTGAGTAATAGTCTTTATCTAAAATCACATTTACCGAACTTACTTCGCCGCTATGGATTGCAATTGAAAAAAACTTACGACTAAAGGTGGTTGGTAATACAAATGTTTTTTTTGACTCATTAGCTCCACCTTGGATAATCAATCCCCCGAATAGCTTGCCAAAACTGATGCTCCACGCATTAGGATTATCAAAATTATACTTAACTCCTAATGCCGTAAGTTTTTCTTGGTCAAGTGCACTAATTACTTGCTTGTTAAAATCTTTAATATTTGTAACCGGAAGAGATGCAACTAGCGATAATAAATCCGTAATGCTGCTCTGAATCCCTTTAATATTATTAGCCGGATTGCCCACCCATGTAGATTCCCCGGTAATGGCCTTAATTCGATTACCAATCATATCAGTTAAGGCTGTAATAGTTTGAGCCGTATTAGCAGCTACTACCGCATCATTAATCCGATGTGTATTATTACCATATTTACGCAACTCATCACTAATCATCGTCAAAACTTCTTCTGCCGTGACCCACATCGTATTTGATAGTGAAATCGTTACATTATCCGAATTTGAATAACCAATACCCATTGTTACGGTTTTGGCCACTAATGTGCTGCTAGATGCCGCCTGAACAAAATCCGGATTTGCATCCACCATACCCGCAAATAAAATTTCACCTTCATCCGGATCCGTTGCAAAAATACCAATTTCAGAAATGTTTTGGGCTGTTGTAAAATTAGCATTTGTCAATCGCACTGTTACAGTACAAGTATTATTTTTCTGAACCTTAGTAATAATTTCCGCATTATCAATTTCTCGTACTAACCGTGCCGCATTTTCAATGTTAGTCAAATTGCCGCTGCCAAAAGCGACTCTTGTAATATTTAATTTGGTGTTGCCGGCCGTAACCTTTGCAATAAGTGCCGTGCCTTTATTGGTTACTTTCGCACCTTGCCAATTAGCCATTGACTACCTCCTCATTATTAATAATCATGCCTATACCAATTCTTGTGCTTGCAACCGGTGTAGGATCTACAACTACACTGGTGTGATCAATACCTGCAGCAAAGGCCACATGCCATGTAGTTTCTTTTATTTCAATAAAATTAAAGCCATCAAAAATGCTGCGTGCATTCTTGACGGCATAAACACTATCTCGTAATTCATTTAATTTATCCGGCTCAGTAACAGCTTCGCCATAAATGTTTACTTTAAAATGATACGGACTACCACCGTAATCGTACCAATCTTGATATTCGGCCGTACTATAAATGGCTGATACCATATCCTCTACGGCCTGTGGTGTTCCCTTCCGCCGATGCCATGCAATTGATTGTCTAATCAGATTCCGCTTCACTTCATTGGTCATGTCGTAGCGGAAGAAATCAACATGGAATTGCCAGGCTAATAGATTAAGTATTTCTGTTGGCAGCTCATCTAATCTGGAATATAATTCTAATTTTTTTACATCATTAGAAACATCATCAACCAATGCATCCACGGCCTTAATAATCAGCTTAATATTTTCATCATCAAGACTGGAAGGTAAGATATCAATGAGTTTCATTTCTTCAACATCAATCATCTTCTAACCCTCCATATATAATATTTTTGCTACTATTCCAGGCTATTTCGTTGTTGGCCACCGCTTGATGTACAAATGCCGGCTCAACACGTTTTGCCCCAGCTTCCATAATTCGATGGATCAACTCGGATGGCTCAATGTCACGCCCCATTTTTGAACGCTGCCATACAATGTAATCTTCTACGGCTTGGTTAACCGCCAATTGAATGGCCCCCTGTGTAGTTTCTTTTGATTTTGCAATGTAGTACGTTGCCGAAAAATTGAACATCTTCTTTTTTGGCTGCCGCACATTTACCTTATCCGTACACGGCCGTACCGTTTTGTTGGAGCAAGCTACTTTTACTTGATCCAAAACTTCTTGTTCCGGTAATTCACCATCTTCCATTAATACATAGAGGTCAACTTCACCTTCACGTTCAAAGTTTCTATCCTCCGGCCCCTCTACGTAAGTATCGATGATGCCTGTATTTGCTGATAAAGCAAAATATTCATAGGCCCCCTTTGGTCCGGCCGATGAAAATCGCTCCGGTGCTAAATGGATACGCTCCCGATATGGCTCGTCTGTTTCAACGTCAGACCCGGCAGCACTTGCATCAGTATTAACCACACTAGCCACCCATGGCACAGGATCCACCAACTTGTTAATCTGACCGGCCATATATCCATTACCTAGCTTGCCGGCAGTCATGCAATATGCAATAGCAGTTGCTGTCAATTGTCCCGGATTAATGGTTATATCCTTGTCAAAATTAAAATATACATTATCGCCGGCAGTGACTCGTGTGCCGGCCGGAATAACAACTGCCGATGTACGCTTTTCCGACAATGTAATCAGCATTGTTGTTTGAGCACTTTTAGCCGCAGTTCGGGCCGTCCCTACAAGCAAGCCCAAATGATCCAGCCCCCAGGCCCTGGAGTATGCTAATAAGTTTTGTTTCCCGGCAAAATCTACTCGCCGCCTAATGCCCGTTAGTGCATAGGTAATGACTTTAAATGTCAGATACGTTGGATCCGCCGGAGCTAATGCATGTCCGCCCAAGGCATTAAATATTTGTACTAAGTTGGCCATGATTTTGTCCGGATTAGATTCAGCAAATGAAATATCCGGCAATCCGGCTTTTACCAGCAATTCAGATGTATCTTCCGTATCAAATGTTAATAATTCTTCGATTGCCATTTACTTCACCCCCTTTACCGCTATTGTCAGAATTGGTCTCAAATGACCTATCTCCAGCACTTCATATTTAAGGCTTGTAATTTTTGCCCTTGGCTCATATTTTCTAACTTGCCTAATGATTTCTGTGCTAATTTTTGCCTGTGCCATCAATGTTGGTGAGTCAATGATTGTACTATCAAGGCCAAAATCTCTAAAGAGTGGTACTGTTCCTCTTACCGTAGTGATAATCATGCGTACGTTTTGCACAACCTCCGCTTCAATCGATTCCGGAGCCAGGCTAATTTTGCCGGTGACTGAATTAATTACTGGATTGAGTAGCACTATCAGCCACCTCCTTAGTTGTTATGATTGTGTCATTGATATACTCGCTCAATGTAACATTTACTTTTGCATAGATAATGCCGCCTTTTGGTCCAAATAACACATCACTCATATCGGCTTCTTTCAGCACCCATTGATCAATACCAATCGGAGTGTTATTTAGTACAAAATCTACAACAGCTCCGTTTTCAACGTATTCTTTTAACTGCTCAAATTCTTCTTCCGGTGTAACGCCATACATCGTATGCAGCTGAATACTAAACGATATTTCTTCGAGATTTGGTCCAACGTATTCCAATTTAGGCTTATTTAGTAAAATTGCATGCTCTGCATAGCGTGCAGATACTTTTCGGCTATAATCACTAATAGTACGTAATGTTCGAGTGCTTGCTACAAAATATACATCACCCAATGATCCTACTACCATATAATCACCTCCTACTGTGGTTTACCGGTACTACCACCGCCCGGCACCACACCGCCATGAGTGTGATTAACTAGCGATATGCCATTTACAACAACATCACCGGCCCCTTGAATATTAATCGTACCGGCCTTAATATTAACTGTTCCCGGAGATTCAATACTTAATGTGCCGCTACTTGTATCCATGGCCACAGATGTACCGTCACTAAACACGGCCGTTTCAACATTTGCATCAGCCACCGGCGGTGCATCTGCACCGGAATACATGGCACCAATAATCCAGCCTTCGTTTAGATTTTTGCTATTGGGATCAAAAATAATAAGCACCTGTTCCCCTACTGCATAGGAGTGTTGGTGCTTATTATTGAGTGTATTCTTTTCCAAAATCTGCAACGGTCCTGTTACCTTATTATCCTTATCCGGTATTACAGCCCTTGCCGTATGAGTTGTCGGGTCTATGGCATCAATATACCCTTTTACTATAATTTGATTAATTGTAGCCAATGAGAGCCCTCCTTATATCTAAACTGGTAACATAATTACCGGATAATTCTACATCCACTTCTCTGATTACGTATTTTCCATCAAATACACCAAAGTTATTCAACATAATACAAGCCCCGGCATACAAATCCGGCCGGCCTTTCAATGTAATCTTACCGGTGGTTTCTTCCTTGTTTTTGTTAAATAATTCCTTTTTTGCCAAACGTAGTGCAGCCGCCGTATCAGCCACTTCTTGATTAATTTTGAGTACCTTTTTCTCTGTGGTTCCTTTTAATTTGTTGTTCTGCTCCGGTGCCTCAAAGGTAGCGGATATTTTTTCTTTCTTCTTGGATTTTTGATAGGTCACTGTGCAGGCCGTATAGATATCACGCACTTTACTGTGAAATTCGTAATCTTCCATATCTTCCAATGCTAACTTATCAATAATCGCAATTGGATCTTGTGCATCATATTTAGCCTCATCAAATACTACAATTTTCCCATCAGATACCTTAGTGCATAAGCCATTGTCTTTACACAGACGTTCCAAAAACACCAAATCCGGTTCTTCCGTTTGCTCTACACGATCAAGAGTCGGATTATCCGCTGAGTCATATACAAGGCCTAAACTTGCACTATTGGCCAAGTCCTGTGCCACAACCTTTAATTGCACCTTTTCCCATGATCGAGTGTTATTTATATCCCTAGCTACGCCATCCGGAACAGAGACTGTATTGAGTTGCACGGTAGATCCGGAATTACCAGAAGCCAGTCCGATATCATCTATGTAAAATTTACCAAGCGGAATATTAATATCAGTAGTTACATCATAATACCAATGAATTAGGATTAAATTCACAGTTATCTGAGCATTTTTTGACGGATACCAATCGCCCGACCAAAGGCCTTGCCGATCATCTAATGTCAAATCAAAGGTATCCGCCTCGCCACTCATCACATCTTTGTAGCTGGCTCCAATTAAATATTTTGCCAAATCTACACTAATGTCTTTTGATTCGTACAAAATCTGCAAGGCTGCACATCTAGCCGGATATATCGGATTCAATGCCAATGGAGCCGCTTCAGGTAAATATTGAGTCAACCTTCTAATGTCTAGCATGTCAACGCCTCCACGGTGGCAAGTTCACTATCGTTTTTTTAGTCACAGAAGGAATCTTCAGAGTAATACCGGATGGCAACATATCGTAATTAATATAATCAGGATTTGCCTTCATGAGCACCGACATAAATCGTTCATCACCCATCTGTTCTTTAGCAATCACATCCCACATATCACCTAATCTAGTAGTGTACTTAGTTGCCATAGGCCGCTCTTGCCTCCTTCCGTTTTATTTCATCTAATACTTTTAAAACTTCTCGTTTAATAGTCGCTGCAATATTCTTAGATTCTGCTTCCGTACTATTGCCGGTAATAGTAATATTGAATTCAAATGATGGATTAATAGCTATTTCACTACTATTGCTTGTAGTATTTTCCATCATTCTAGGAGCCTTAACCGTTGGTGCCGATTGCCCGGCCATACGTGGTGCCAAGTATCGTACCGCTCTTGGTTGATAATTCTGCTCTTTCCCGACAGCATTTACTCCTTCAGTATTTTCTGGCAATATACCGAGCATTTGCCCGGCTTTTTGCCATAATGCAATGGATCGTGGCTTACCATCGAGAGGGATGGCTGCTTCTGCACTATCCTCAGCAAACCAAGTAGTAAATGCACCCTTGCCGTAAATACCGCCTTTAGCGTTTTTCTTTTCGACGCCACCGCCATCATCGCCATTAATCATATTTTTAACGATGTTAATGGTTCCTTCTATCGGATTTGCTAAGAACTCTTTAATGCCTTGCCATTTTTGCATCACCCAGTCCCCGGCTTCGCCTAAGGAGTCTTTAATTCCGGAGCAGAACTTATCCATAGCTGCCTTTGGATCATTCCATAAAAGCACAAACCATGCCTTGATTGTATCCCAGTTAGTCACTAATAAATAACCAACTGCAATCAATCCGGCAATACCGGCAATAACTAATCCTATCGGATTGGCCAACATGGCTGCATTCAATAGCCATTGTGCCCCGGTCCAGGCCATAGTTACGCCTCTCACTGCAGCCATAGCCGCACTATAGGCAACTACACGCCCGGCACTCATTAAACCTCTACCTATTACCATGGCACCGTTATATAAAAATTGACCAGCAGCCGCTGCCTTTGTTGCTACGCTTGTAGCTAATACGGCTCCATGATAGGCAACTAACCGGCCAACTGACATCAATTTACTACCGGTGGCCAGTGCAAAATTATATACTGCATGGCCTGCAGCTGATACTTTTGCCGCTATTCCGGTAGCTTTTGTAGCAATCGCATTACGCATACTTGCTAATGTATGCGTATTTGTTGCCGTGGTTGACAACAATTGAGCAGCCTTATACGCTTGCCATGCTTCCTTAGCTTTTAAGATTGGAGCTAAGACTGATGTAACCGCCCATGTTATTCCGGAAACCGCTGCTACTGTTGCCAACAATCCACCAACACCACCGACTACTACGGCCGTTAATGTTTGATGCTCTTTAGCAAAATTAGCTGCACCTTGTACCATCGGCGTTAAACTATCAAGCAATTCTTTTGCCGGCGGCAATAATGCCGTACCGATTGTGATGCCTAAATTATTCAATGCATTTCTGGCCAATTGCATACTATTACTCGTAGTTTGCATACGAGTATCAAATTCCGCTTGCATCGAGTTAGCGTATTTTGATTGATCCGCTACCGTGGCCAAATTATTACGCAATGCATCCAAGTTTGTTAATAATGGAGCAATTGCCTTAATGCCTTCGGCTCCGAACAAATCCTTCAAAACTGCCGTTTGCTTATATTTATCCAACTGAGACAATCTAGCAAATACATCTTGCAAAGCTCCACTGGCATCCGTTTGCATCCTCTTGGCCATTTCAACCGCATCAAGACCCAGTGCATTAAAGGCAGCTGCCTGTGACTTAGTCGCACCTTCCCCGGTAGTCATGGCCAAGATAATCTTCTGTATCCCGGTAGCCGCTACTTCTGATTCCACGCTGGCCGCCGCCATAGTAGCACCTAATGCAGCGATTTCACCGGATGCCAAACCGCCTACGGCCCCTAAAGGACCAACACGAGATACAATATCACTAATCTTAGCACTGGATGCAGCTGTCGTATTACTTAAATAATTGACTTTATCCGCCAAGGATACAACTTCCGGTTGTGTCATTTTAAATGCAGTTCTCCATTCGGCCATGGTTTGGCCGGCTTCTTCTGCACTCATATCAAAGGCCACGCCCATTTTAACTGCATCAGTTGCAAAAGCTTTCAAATCTTCTCGTGCAATCCCGGCTTGACCACCGGCTGCTACGATTTGAGCAATACCTTCTGCTGACATTGGAAGTACTGTACTCATTTGTTTAATATCTTCACCCATCTGCTTAAATTGTTCCGGAGTGTCAAAATCAACAACTTTTCGCACATCCGCCATGACATCTTCAAAGGCCATAGCTTCCTTGATTGGAAAGCCTAATGTTGCCACCGCAGCCGCTCCGGCTTTAACAGCCATGCCACCGGCTTGGTCTCTAACATTTTCAACATTAGCCCGCAATGCTTTTGTTTTTTCCACATTATTTAGTGCTTTAGCTGCACGTTGTTGCCGCTCATATGCCTTGGTAAGATTATCCATCGTCTTAGTGTAATTCACCGCATCAACCTTACCATCCTTGTAGGCCTGTTTTAAATTGTCCATTTCCTTTTGCAAGGACTTAGCATAGGTCTGAGTTTGACGCATTGTTTTAGCCGCATTAGAAAAGGCAGCCTTGAATGACCCTGCTGTATTGGCCGTAATATTAAATTGTGTCGTATACGTTTTAGCCATTCAATTAATCACCCTTTCTTGCTAGCTATACGTTCATTCCAACAGTTTATCCATTTAAAAAGCACCGGTACCGGTTTCTTTTCCCAAAACGCTATCGATGTCTTTGTTTCCAACGACATTTTTAACAATTGCTCACGTAAATAAGGCACTATTTCTTCAGGCGTTAATCCAGAAATTGCAAAAAATTTGCTGCGGCCTCAGTGATCTTGGCCACATCTTTAAATGTCATTAAGTCCCGGATATCTTCAAATTTAATTTTTTCTTTACAAGCCTTAACCGCTACCATGGCACGATATTTTGCACCCCATACGATATTAGGTGTAATTTCACCGAGCATACGAGATTCTTGTTCCAATTCAAAGAAATCTGCACTAGTCAATTTATTAAAATCAAAGTGCAGTTCTATCACTTCTTTGTCATTAATCATTACCGGCTTAACCAATTTAATAGTTTCCATGTTATCCCTCCAAATAAAATAGGCGTAGCCTAAGCTACGCCCTATCTATCACACTACTTCTAGATCCTACATACCTAACAAGGATCTAATTTCTGCTAAATAATCTGTACCGCCAATATTGCAAATATAGTTGATTACATCAACTTCCAACATCGTTTTACCCTTATTGGTCACCTTTAAGTAGGTAAGAGACAACGTTACGGAGGTTCCCATCTGTGTCGATGGTTCTGCGTTACCTTGCTTAAAGCTTTTAGTAACACCTTTCGCAACAACACGCCACCCTTCCGATTTGGGAGAACCATCACCCCCATCTACATTATTAACGGCCATACGGCAATCAATATAATGGCTGGTAGGTGCAAATAAAGAATAGGTGTGTTTAGTTACCGTGTTAAAGTCTAAGCCTAATTCCATGGCCTTTAATAAGCCCGGTGCGATAGAGTCAAATTCACCGGCCACACCGGCCCCCTTCATGGTTTCTGTTAAGTATTCAATGTCCGGTAATGTTACTTTGCTGATACCGAGCATGACATTGCTGGTGTTGTTGTATACACGCATATCATGAAGTCGATCAGGAATATTATGTGTATTCATAGTTCCTCCTTATTTATTGAGCATTATTAAACAATTGTTGTAAGTAGGATACATCGTATTCCAATACAAATTCCACATATTCGGCCGGTACTAAGTAGCCCAAGTACAAGTGGAATTTAACGTGACCATTAATAAGGCTTGTATTCGGATTTTCATCACGGCGAAATTCTACACGGCCACCTAATAATTTTTCATCGGCAGTAAGTCCTGCTAACCAAATATTAATGGTATCAGTAATCTGCTCGCACCAGCGTGGACGGATTGGACCATCAACTTTAGAGAAATACGATAATACCAAGGTGGCACTAATCCAGTTAGCCATTCGGCGGAGTGGATTAAAGTTATCCTTTGGATCTAAGTTTGCCGGATAACAAGCAGTACGGTTGCCCCAACTACGCCATCCACCAACAAAGTTTGTTGCCGTTGTAATACCTTCGCCGTTGAGCACATTGGCATCTTTAATACTTAATAACACATCAGTACCATCATCTAAGCAAGTCCCATCGATTTTGATTACATGGTTAGATGGCGAAATGTACGGAACATCTTCGCCCTCTGTCGCATCAATATAATAGGTTAAGGCTGCATTTAATGTACCCATGTGTAAAATCTTGTCGCCGATTTTTGCTTTTGGCCAATGGATCATTAAGTTCTTATCCACAAAATTCTTTTCATTTTTGTAGGCCGGAACATCACTGTATTTGCTTAAAGTATCATCTGCAGGCAAATCTGCATATACCATAGCCTGGAATAATCCATTAATGGCTTCCCCTTTGGCATTTAAAATCATGGCTACTTCATTGTCCATGGAATATTTAGGAGCTAACAAGATTCCTGGCACAATACGCAATTTCGGAAATACGTTTTCAATGGCTTCAATACCTTTCTTGATGCCTGTTGTCGTATCTTCACCGCCGATGATATCCTGCTTAGTAACGGCCGTTGGATCTACTTGTTCGTAGGTCACCGCCAAATTAGCAGTATTTTTCACCGCATCACTGTCGAGCAAGGTAATTACCAAATTACCATCATCATCATGCAAGGCTGTGTAATCAACATCTTTTGTTAAATCCTTTTGATTAGTGCTATCTTTAACTTTTAAAGTAGGTACAATAACAGGTTCCGTAATTCTTGCCACTTTATTAGTCAATTTAAGTGCCGTTTGTGTACCGGCCTTTTTGTGCTTTGTAATATCCAGCACGTTGATAAATACTACCGGTGCTACATTATACAAATAAAAATATGCGTACATCGCTTCGCACGCATCATAATTAGCAAAATCACTACAATACCCTAACTGAGCTTGTGCATCGCCAATGTCGTTACAATATACCGGCACATTGGCTGGCACCGGATCCGTTGCTAAGTGTACCGGAGCAACCCCGATAACAACCGGCACATCGGCATTTACTGTTGCAATCTGCTGTAAGGATGTCGCTTTTTCGCTAACACCAATACCATGCTTAATTTCCATAATTTCCTCCTATTCCCAATTAACGATTGGCTGCATCATATTCCGGTGTGCCTTTAGTATTCATCTTTTGCACTTTATCCGCATAATCTGCAGTTTTCACAATCAAACGCCGTAAATATGGCTTTTCATTCAATTCTGCTTCAATGTAGTCTGGAATACCACCAAAGTACACTGCATTCTTTACCAATTTATATCCCGGCTGTGTTGGCCCAATATAAATATAGTTAGCAGTTTCCGGTTGTTTTTCCTCAACCGCTTCAGCCTTCAAAGTTTCTTCCGGCTTAATTACCTCATCCAAATTCTTCGCCATCCCAATTCACCTCCGGTACTGGCTTTCCTATTTCGTAGCTAAAATACATTAACCCTTCCATATGGTTTACCCCTTGTTGTTCGGGTACTTCCCATCGGAAAGGTTCAGCTAATAAAAAACATCCGGATAAAAATCTAACTTTATCCAGGTGTTGCCTAACATGTTCTATTAAGTTAAATAAATCACGCCAACATTCATCTTTGTTGGTGTCATAAGTCCCAAAAGCAATATATCCTTTGCAAACACCGCCTTGATTGGCTTTTCCGTCTTGTCCCTCAGTTAACTTGATTAACACATAAGGGTACAAGCTATCATCCAAATTATCGTTACGGCGATTGTTCTTTTCTTCGATTGGAATAAATTGCTGATATACCGTTACTTTATTTTCTACGCCATCCACCCTAATAGGTAGAGAGTACCCGGTTAAGGCACTCTCTATCTCCTTTTTTAAGGCATCGGATAAGGCTAACGGTGTAAACATTACTTATCACCTGCCAAAATTTGTTCTACATTATGATATAAGCGTTTATCAAAAGTTTCTTTGATATCTTTTTCAATGGTATCTCGTGACTCATCACTGCCGGCCATGGCTGCAATAGACGGCCCGAATAATTGATCAATGGCAGCTCGTCTTTGCATACCTTTGAATACGCCGATTTTATTTACCCGTTTCATATATTTACCGGGCAAACGCTTATATATCCCAATGTGGCCATTTGTCATTACCGTCTTAAATGCTCCCGGTAATGCATTACCGCCATTTTTAACATTTGCAGTTAACACTCTACCTCGACCAAATGTCATTTTTTTTGGACTGTGAGCAAAATCTCGTAATGGCTGTGCACCGCTCGTAACATTAATAGTGGCCGTTATATCATCTCCAGAATCCGGTTTAGTTACTTTAATCGCCTGCTTTATCAATCCTACCTTGCCGATATAGTTGTAATTATCACGGATTGTATCAGATATCGTTTTACCAGACCGTTTAGCCGTTTCATTGATTGTACGACGTAACGCTTTAATGGCCCCATTGGGTATATTTTCTAATTTCTTTTCTAATGCTTTAATTTCTGAAGTGTCAATAAGTATCATCCTACATCACTTCCTAAAATTAAGATGGCCAATCCGCAATCATCTGTGGCCGATATAACACTATATGTCAAGCCATCAACTCGGCAATAGTCGCCTTCTGCCGGTAAACGCACCAAGTCTCTGACTTTTGCATGGACATATAGGTATACCTCATAGCTGCCATCAAAGCCAGCCCGAAAGCGATCATTTAATAATTTACTCGTATTTTTTTCAACGATGGCCAAAACTTCCTTATCATCAATGATATGCATTTCGCCAAAATCCGAAAATAACACATTATCAATATCACGCTTAATTTGATTGCGTAAACAGCTAGCCAATTTTAACCGCTACAACACCGGCTGTTGCGGCGGCTTTATCGCTAACCGCAATACCGGCCAGAGTATTACCGTCAGCTGTAGTTGTGATTTCTTTGTTAGCTTTAGACCAATACACCGCATCACCAACGGCCATTTTATCGGATGCTTTTGCCTGGATTTCATAAACACCGGCAATGCCTACTGTTCCGGAGCTACCAGCCGGAATATTTTCCAACGCTACCCCGATACGAGTCGCAAATGCTACTACATTGCCATAAGCAATGGCTTCTGTTGCTGTAAATATTACAGTTTCCCCTTTATTAACGTATGTTGCCATAGTTGTTTACCTCCTATTCTGCACTCTTATACAAGCCTTTGTGATCCAATGCCTGTACGCCATAATCCATGTAAATACGATATTCCATGCCTAATGTATCCCATGCAACACGAGACTCAATTGTAGGCACGTTCTTACCATTTAGATAAGATACTTCAATGGTATCCACACCTAAGCCCGGTTCTGCTGCCAAATACCAAGTTGTTTCGCTAATTGCATCCAATTCCGCATCAACAACAACTGTGAGAGAAGATGCAAATGGATTTACAACCGCTGCATTGGTCTGGCTAGGATCAGACATGGAATGAATCAATTGATATGCTTTTGTTTCTAAAGCAGCAGGCACAATCAAATATTTAGGTGCGATACCTAATGTTTCTTTGTTGCGAATGTTTTTCTGAACACGCATTGCACGGCGGCCTTCCGATAAGGCCTCTACAGTAAGATCTGCCCCATTGCCTAAATTGCCCTTTTTGGCATCGTACAATTTACCGTCACTCAATACTTTGTATACCAAACGGTTAATACCACGGCGAGCAGCTGCTGCATAAGAACGTGGAATTTTAGTCAACATTCTTAAATCATCATTGATGATGGCTTGACGAGTAATACCGAATCCACGACCGAAGGTAAGTAATACACGATCTACACCGGCATCCGTTAATTCATCAAACTTAAATTCGCCGTTTTCTTTAATTTCAACCAATTCACCGGCTTCAGAAATACGTACCGTTTTGTTTTGTTTAAAATCGGAAAGACTGCCTTTCGCTGTAAACTGTTCGAATGTTGTTGGTGCCGCTTGATACGCTGTACCGGCGGCTTTATTTACG
>NZ_HF986263.1:0-27162 GCF_000431435.1 Veillonella sp. CAG:933 | reverse complement strand
TTAACGCTGCACGAATTAAATCTTCATCATCCATGTAGCGTGCATTAGATTTACCTTCACGTTCAAGCGTATCAGTCATCATGTCTCGTAAACGCATACCACGATACTGCATGGCCCCTTCTGCCGGATTTGCTACGCTGATGCCGCCACGCATTAAGATAGAATCAGATACCGCTTCACGGATCTTGTCAGCCTCTTGGGCTCCTTGGCGAATTTCGGCCATATTGCTAGGCACGGCTGCACGTTCTTCTGCTAATTTGTTTAATACTGCGGATTGCACAGTAGCTACAGATGCACCACTGCGAATATATTCATCCGCATCAATATCAAAGTTACGGCATAACGCTGTAATGTCTGCCGCTCTTGTGCGTTCTGCTTCTGCAGCTGCTGCACGAATTTCTTCTTCATTTACTACTGGTGCAAGCACCGGTTGTGCTACTTCTGTACGCACATTATCTACTTCATGATTTTTTCCTGGCATAACTTTTTCTTCCTCCTCATTAATTACAAATTCCTCTTCACTGCGGCCTACGCCTACAGTCGCATCGGCCGGAACAGATACGAT
The DNA here is from genome assembly GCF_000431435.1 of Veillonella sp. CAG:933. Classification (NCBI taxonomy): domain Bacteria; kingdom Bacillati; phylum Bacillota; class Negativicutes; order Veillonellales; family Veillonellaceae; genus Veillonella; species Veillonella sp. CAG:933. The sequence continues at coordinate 26,597 of NZ_HF986263.1, read as the reverse complement.
GCTAATTTCTAACGGTTCCCAACGCCTTGCAATACTTGCCGGTCCCGTCACCCCCGGCATAGTTACCGATTGCTTACCTGCTTCTACATCTTCCCAGCTATCTACTCGGTAACCAACGGATACACCTTGCAATGTTCCGCTTTTTACCTTTTCGTAGATAATATTAGACTGCTCGTCATTATCAAACCGTACATCTGCGTAGGCCTTATTGTCTGTAATTTCTACAGACTCAATATGGCCAATTACTTGATCCCGGTTATGGTTATACAACAAGCAACCTAATCCGCTATTAAAACGCTGCAGGTTTATCGCTTCAGGAGCACAATGCAAAATTTCTGCCCCGAACCACCGTTGATATGGTTCTTCAGAAGCAAATGACAATCTGACAGTTCGTGTTTCATCATTAACCGCATCACGATTCAACTGCATTTGTCGAGTTGCTTGGCTCCTGTTGCCCTGTTGCTGTGGCATTATTATTTCCTCCTTCCATTTTGATACCATACTCAGCCTCCAGCTTTTTAATGTACGCCAGTTCCGCTGCACGTTGTTCCATTACATCCTTCCAATCCAAACCTTTATTGGCACAGATATTGGCCAGCGTATCTTGCCCTGTTTTAAGAGCAATACGGTTTGCATTAGCTTCTTTTAATGGATCAATCCACGGCTGCCCCGGCATACTCCAAGCACATGCGTTTACGTATTCTTCTCGGTTTTCCCAGTAATTTGGTATTTTTACCGTACCGGCTAACACCAAACTATCAAGAAATGCCTCAAACACGTCATTGAGCATGTGATTTATCATAAAACGCTGTAGGCGTTTGTACAGTTGTGTATCCGTAATAAGTCCTTGCCGGGCACTGGAATAATTAACCTGGCTCATGTCACGGCTTGTTGCCTCATAACTAAGCCCTTGACCAGAACCAATAGCACGGATATATTGCGATACCATTTCTTTTGTGTTGCTAGCTTGTCCGGCCGGAATAACCGAGGCCACATCGTCCCCCGGTTGTAATTCCATGATCATGCCCGGCGAAATTCGACTTCGAGTGTAGCCGGTAGCGGGATCATAGTCCTTACCTTCCGGCGGATTCTGATTCATGGAACGACCTACGGCCCCCATAGGCAAGGCTCGTTTAATAAAAGCAGAAATACAGGCTAAGATTTTTTCCTTGATTGAGATTGTATCCATGTATTCTTCCATGTCATTAACTCGCTCAATCGCCTTAGCCAGCGGTGGCATCTCACGGATTTGTGACGGCAATTCTTTTTGCCACAATGCAATCACTCGATTCGCTTCAATTCTTTTACTTTGCGGCAGCGTCCATCCATCCGGGCTCGTTGACAGTAAGTGATACGCCATTGGCTTTTGATTTTCGTTGACTTCTACACCATTAATAATCGTATATTGCCCCGGCTTAGTAATTAGTGTTTCATCAAGATCATCAACTTCTTTTGCCTGCAACTGGAATGGAAATCGCTTAGAGCCGGTATTACATTTAAGAAGCAAAATACCTCCATCTACACGCATTCGCCGTAAGGCCATAGCACATAATTCATCAAAACTCTGCATGCCGGTAATATCACAATTCTTAGGCTTGCTCCACTCAGCAAATAATTTTTCGATTTGATTATTAAGCATCTCATCCTCGGTTTTCATCCGCAATGTAAAGCCGGTGCCAACAACATTATTTTCAAAGGCAATTAAAATAGAGCCTAATATATCACTATTACGCTCCATGTCTCTTGCCTTAGCCCGAATAATACTTCTTGCCGGCGTATTAACTTGTTCAGCCTTGCCGTTCGTAGGGAGCCACCCTAAACTACTGTTATTATTTTTGCCTGCCTTGTAGGTATTTGATAACCCATTCCGCCATGCTTGCCGTTCGTACGCCCATTGAGGGCTAAACCAAGCAATGGCCTTGTCTAAAATGTTCATAGTTTACCCTCTCATATAAGCCGCAACAAAGGCACCGCCGCCATTTTCAACCATAGCGATATCGGCCATCAATCTTCGCCGTTCTTTATATAACGTGGCCAAATCGCCACGCCTAACCATCGTATCCGAGGATAACCGGTATTCTTGTGCACCACTTTCAATATTGCTAATTGCCTCATTGATGGATGCTAATTGTTTTTTCAATCCTTGTAAATCCATATCATACTCCTAACCAATCATCACCAAATTCATCGTTTGATTGTTTACGCCCTTGATGCTGAGCACTCGTATTATTAATTTGTACTTGTTCACCGAGATACCTTACTGACAATAAATCCGCTGCTAAGGCTGCGTACACTTCTGTATCTAAGTAGTGATTGTCAATGCCGGATGATTTCGGCACCCAAGAGGCCAGACACCGATTATTCTTAATCGTTTCAATCTTGTGTTCCGAAGTAATCATCTCAGCATACCGGCGATCACAACCGTTATAAACCATCCAGCAGCCTTCACCGAGTGGCCGGCGTAGATGAGCATAGATAAAATCTTTGTATTGATCCGTATTAATCACATACACCCCTTGGCCATTCCATGATTTCCCGGAAGCATCAATATTGCTTCTGGTATATCTTGCAATCTTCTGGCTATTGGCCGCCCCTTTTACCGGTACCGCCCAATCACCGTTATATAAGCAAAATTCGTATATTTCGTCAGTCTTATACCCAGAGTCAATGGCACACAGTTGCACCTGCCACCGGAGTTCGCCATCACTATCCGGGTAGTGCCGGTTCATGATTTCTTCAATTTCTTCCAATGCTTCGCAATAGCCATGAGCAATGTTCTGGCTTGTAATTCGGTAGCCCCAAGCACGGATAGTCCAATAGTAGCCGTTTTTCTGTACGTCTACACCGGCCGTAAGCAATTGTGCCCATTCCGGTACAACACCCTCGTCCAAATCGCTTTCTTTTGAGAGGACTATATCCGCATCAAGCGTATCCGCTTTATTCTCCCATGGTTCACCTAACCATGAGTTAACAAAGTTTTGTAAATCGGTAGGATTATCCTTCGATGAAAGAAATTCACTGGCAATCCGACCGAATGTGACCCAAGGACTATATAAGCTACTTATGCTAAAGCCCACCTTGCTTACAATACCGGCAACTTGGTTTTCTGCGATCCATTTTCCCTGCTTTAACATCTGCATCTTATGGCGATCATCAATACGACCACCGCAATACGTGCATTCGTAATAAGCAGAATATCTAACAGTGGTAACATCTGAATGACCTTCTTCATTCTTTGGCCACTTAATGCCACCAAACTCCAATGTTTGCAATTTCCCACAGTGCGGACAAGGCACATAATACCGGTATCTTACATCAGCCGCTTCATAGGCGGTGTAAATATTACCGGTTTTAAGAGTCGGAGTTGAGCACATAAACATTTTTCTAATTGGCCAGTTCTTTAATCGCTCACTGGCTAACTTGATCGGGCTGGCTTCTTTCCCGGCAAAAATTGGGAATTTATCAATTTCATCCAAAAATAAAATAGGCACTGACCATGATGCCAGTGCACTTGGAGATCGGCTTGATGCAAATACAAGGAATCCACCTTGAAATTTAATCAAGTCCACACTATTTCTACTGTCTACCTTATCAGCCAATGTAGGGCAATTGCCTATCATCCGCTGTAATCGTAATTCACTGAATTGTTCAATAAGATTATCATCCGGTAACACATACATAATTCGGCTTGGATTTTGGCTTATGGTATAACCTACCATATTAAGCATTGCCTCTGTGCCACCAATCTGAGTGCATTTCAACCACACAATCTGCTCAATTTCATCCTTGTTAAAGCAGTCCATTATTAATTTCATGTAAGGCACGTTGTTTGTATCCCACATGCCCGGCCGGCTAGTCTCCTGCGAACTCATTACACGGTATTTATCCGCCCACTCAGAAACCGTCAGCCGTTCCGGCGGTGTGAATATAGCTAAGGCTCGTGATACTGCATTACTTAGATTTTGCCTTACTATATCTTCCGCTTGCTGTCTGCTTGGCTCCTGTCGCAAGTTGAGCTAACCCCCTTTCAATTTCACATTCCACTGTATGCTTTACATCAAAAGCAACCTCTGGATACTGATTATATATGTCCGCCATTGTCTTTTGACCAATGGCCAGTAATGTTGTTTTCACCTGAGCAAAGGTTTCTTTAAGGCGTTCTTCAATTTCTGCCACAGCAATATATTCGCCAATGGCGGCCTTTTGTTTAAGTTCTTCATTATCTGCACGAGCTTCCCGGTAGCGTAAATCGGCTTTCAATTTTTGCTGTTCCAGGCTTTCCCCATGCTCCGAATTTTTGATGTTTTTAAATTCCAAACAACCTTGAAGATCATACCAACCGGTGGTTACTCGTGGCAGACCTTTTTTAGCCCATACAGCGACCGTTTTTTTGTCAACCGCAAAAAGTCTGGCAATAGCCTGTGTACTCGCTAAAATCCGTCCTTCGTTCATACGAAAAAACTTGTTCATGTCCTCCACTAGTAAACACCCCCTTTGCTCTATTGGTTACCTTGGTTTTTGCAATTAATTTGAGAGACTTTTCGGGCTCGCAAGCACCCGCAAGGGTGGATAGCCCCAGAAAGTACCTTGTTTTTTCAAGAAGAGTACTTTACTTGAATACTTTTCTGTCATCAGCGATATATCTGCCATGCTCTCGCCTCACCTTGGCACAACGGTGTTTGACTAACGTCTTGCAGTCAGCAAACGTCCTGCACATGCCATCAATACAGATAGCCTTAGCCTTACACCAGCCGTGCCGGTTGTTCAGGCATCGCCGCTTACTGCAATGCACATCAGTCATTACCATCACGCCCAATCATTTATACAAACAAAAAAGGCATCAGCTTTTGCTGACACCTTTTATTACGCACTATCATCTTAACATATAAAAACTCCGCAATTACTCCGCTCTTTTAATAAGCCCCTGAAAATCCCCATAAGAGCAGTGTCATATCGTCAATCCCTTCTTTAAGCTTCTCATATAATGCTGTTTTCCCTACAGGATTGTTCGCCAAAATTTCTGCTTCTTTCTTACGCTCAATGTAAAACTGTTTCAACAATTCATATTTAAGACTGGCTTCTTCCTTACATTCTTTTTCGTACACTTCAAGCATACGATCAATATGATTAATCATTACTTCAGTCCGTTCTTTACTAATCATGATAGCTTCTAGTTTTACATAGCCACGCTTATCGAATATCTCGGTTAAAACCAATTTCAAATCGCTTGGCCTGCTTTTGTAGGTAGAGTCTATAGCCTGTGTTGCATGAGCCTTCAAGCGTTTATAATCACGCAATAACTTTTTAGTATTCTCACGTAATTTCTTTTCTATTCTTTCCTGTTTGGTCTCATTTTTCTTTTCCCAAATATCCACGGCCGTAGCCGTAGCCAAGCTAACAATTTCTTCTTGATTCATATAATTCCTTTCCTACCTACCAAATATAGCCATATACCCATGATACAAAACAAACCAAAATAAGATGCTAACAATTACTGCTCCTATCCAGGTAATTAAATTACAATAGCGTCTTAATATCTTGTCTAGAAATTTCAATAAAATCACTTTCCCTTCAACAATGTCCCAATGACAATCATAGTTACTGCAATAAATACAATTCCCAGCCATATATATAAAGGAATGAAAACTTGTATCCATGACAATGCAGTCATTTCAAATATTTTAGCAATAATAAGAGTTGTTTGAATTATGACAAACATAACCTTCCACATTATTTATTCACCACCCATTTAGAAGTACGGCATTTTTTATATATATTAACCTCCGCTTTATGCGTATCAGGATTATATCTGCTGGTAAATTTATATTTTATTTGCTTACCAATAGTTACATATCCATCTAATGTGTTATATCCTCGTATATGCCTTCTAACAATATCATCAACACTAACTTTTTCACCTTCACTTTTTAAATAGTCAATTATCTTATTGGCAATAGCAGCCGTATGATCAATTCGATGTTCTGTCATAATTTTCTCTGCTTCTTCTGCAATTCTCCTAATTTCACTTTTACCTTAGCAATCAATAATTTGCTTTCATTTACCTCTTTTATATTGCTTGCTCCGTGTTGATTAAAAAATAATACTTCAGCCTTACTCACCAACTTCAAATTATCTAAGCTAAAATTCCTCTTATTTTGATCTAAAAACAGTACACTATGAGTTTTCGGTACCGGTCCGTTTTCGTTTTCCCAAATTACTACATGCTTTAATCTCCATTTATTAGGCTCTGCCACCTTTACCAGTGTATAACCATCTACATCAATGCGTTCACTACCTACCGGTTTATGATTATGTGGCGAATGTCCTTTTTTAAAGCATCCACTATTAATGTTTCCCGGAAACCGTTTGCCTTTATTCCATGAAGAATGCCCCTTCTTAAATTGAGTGTTAACATCGCACGTAAAAACATTGTTTTTAAAAAAGGCTCTCATCTGCGTATATGTAATATTTTTTTTGAACTTTTCATTTATAAGATCCGTTGTTTCTTTAATTGTCCGGCCCTTATAAATGCTTTTGAAGTATTCCAGTTCTTCCGGTGAAAGTAATCTAATGTTTACTACATATCCTTTTTTATCTTTTTGAGATCTTCCGCACTTTATTTTATGATTTCTTAAATAACTCCTTATTTGCTTTTTCGTCCAGTCTTTATTGAATTTTTCATTCATCATGGTCACAATCGCATTAAGAATGTACTCTTTGCAAATACTTAGCAGGTATTGTCTTTCTTCCTCATTTAATAACGGTCTCATTCTTTCTTATCGCTACTTTCTATCTGCAGTATTTCCGGCATTTCATAATTTGTACCAAATGCATTTTCCTTGGCCATATGAGCACGTAGTATTAATGCAGCATTGTCTACGACCATTCGAGAAATATTTACTGTGGCCTGTGTTCTGTTTATTTCGGCCACCAACGCATCGCTATCTTTTAAATCAACCGCTTCAAGCCGGTCCAGTTGGGCAAATAGCTTATCATTCAACACTTCTAACGTTTTCTTTCCCATTTTTATTTACTCTCCTCTTTTATTTCGGTCGATACTTCTAAACCATATTTTCTTATATATGCCAGTAATAATTCCTCTTTGAGACTTTCATTCAAATTGGATCCTGACAATTCATTAAAATCATCAACTATTTTATTAAAATCTTTTTCGCATTTTTTATATTTAATTTTAATGGTCAGATTCATCATTACAGGATTTATTGTATCCTCTCCAATTTCATTTATTCCTAGCTCTTTCATTAGTCGTCTAAAATGATTTCCAAGAGTTTCCATTATTATGCAGCTCCTTTTTTCAATAATCTTTAATCACTCAATGATAATTCATGCGGCCATTTATTACCTACGTATTCCAATTCATTTTCATATCCCCAGCAGATTTCTCCTAACCAAGTTCCATCTTCATGTTTGATTAAAATTACCGGCTCATCGTTAATCCGACTAGCAATGACAATTGCACCGGTATCAACGGATTGTCCATCTTTAAATATTAAACCTGCTGTATCTGTCCAATCTTCTTTTATGCCGGCCCAAACAAGCATATTAGGCTTATAATTTTTCTTGATTATTTCAATGGCTTTACCCCAATCTAAACATCTCCGTGAAGCTCCTTGTATGGTTAAAAAAGGAGTTTTTAATTCCCATGTGTTCATTTATTCTCCTTTTTGCACAATTACCTTTTTCTTCAGTCTATTTAATTTTCCAAAACTAAAACCGAACCATTTTAACACCGCAATGGCCAATGCCTTTTCTAAATCATCCGCATCACCAGGAGCACGCTTTACAATTACTTTCTTTTTAGGATTTTTGTTGTAAAGGATTAAGGCATCTTTACTTTTAATGATTTTTAAACTTTTAGGTAATTCCATTCCAATGCCCCCATTCCAAAATCTTTCAATTAATTCAGGATTATAATTTACTTTGACTTCTATATTCGTTAATTTATTTTCCTTCGGAATAACACCATAAATGAATGCCGCTTTGTTCTCTGGTAGATTAATTTCTTGAATTGCACTAACTTTCATCTGCTCGACTAAAATACGAGCTCGTTCTTTTATCGGTAACATATTTAATCACCCGCCTTGTTCAAATTAATACGTTCTGACTCTTTAACCACAAACATGTTAAATGCTAATTTATGGAATTTAATCCAATTTCTTAATTCTTTATTTAATCGCCCTTCCAAATCACTTCTAAGAGCTTCATTCATTCCACCTAAAAATAATTTTTCCGGAGATACTTTTTCATTGTCATAAATCATTTTCCCGCATTTGACTGCTCCGTCAGAGTTTTTCGTAAATTCATAGAACCACTGCCCTTTTAATTCACTGATAATGTCGTTCGCATGGATGTGTGGATCATACCTATAGGCTCTACCAATCCAAACATTTTCCATTTCTTCTGCACTATACATTTCTTTGATTTCTTTTAAGGCATCTTTTTTGTTTCTTGCTTTTAACTGCGTAAACTCTTCATTATCTAAGCTTGCCGCCCATCGGCCTGACCAAGTTAACATATTTACAACCTCCGCATCATGCAGCCTTTTACTCTTTCTGCGTTACAAAATCATAATAGTGTTCTTCAACTTCTGAATCTACGAAAAATTCATTTTTCCAATTTCCTAAAAAAACAACTGGAATATTATTATCAATTGCTGTTTTAACTTCTTCTTTGCATCCTCTACTACGTTCCCAGCCAGGGCAAATTACTAATATGTCACATTTTTTCAAAAGCTCTAAGCATACATCCAACCCTCGTTGATATTCATCGCCTTCCAAGTATGCAAATCCATAATTATGGATAGGAGATACGTATACGTTCTTATCATCAGTAAATACCAACTCTTCCATAATTTTGTCTATTTTCTTTTGATTTTTGATTAACCCACCAAAAGGATGGGCAACGTACACTAATTTCTTCATTGGATCGCTCCTTGTCTACTATCCGCATCAGCGGCCGCAATAAAATCTTCATTAAATTCATCTTCCGCATCAGTCTCCGAAATTCGTTCCGGCTGTTCTTCAAATAAGCTGGCCTGTGCTCTCTTGCCTTGAATATATAGCAGCCCTTCATTCACCAATGCTTGTAATATTTCATTGGCCAACTCTTCCTTCTTCATGCCTATCTTTATTGATTGAGTTTCAAGCTTACAAGTAGTGCTTTCTTTATTGTCCACTCTTCCTGATAACTTATATTCAGACATTTTATCCTTACTGCAATTTTTGCCACCGTATTTAATTCTTACGGCAAATACAGTTACGTATTTTGCTCCAAACTTTAAAGTATTGAATTTTTCAAGCAATAGTTCTTTCAATCTTAAAAATGCCGTAATTAACTCTGGTCTCGGTTTATCTTTTGATTCCAAGGAATAATATTCTGTTCCGCCTCCCTCTGTTTCTTTGGCGTATTGGAACATATAATATCCACCACTAATCTTAATGCTTGTTATCTTAATCATTTTCTTCACCTCTCCGATTCCAACAATCCATTAATTCAATATAGGTAAACGCCTCATGGAATGATACTGTTACACCACAATCTGCACACAGTACCATCGGCTGATTAAATCCGGCTCCAATGCCTTCTACAACTCTCACCGCATCAGACCCACAAAATAGACATGGATCCAAATTCTTATCCTGCATTTTGGTTGCCATTCAATTTCCTCTTTTCTCTTTCGTAGTGGGGACATGTATTACAGCGTTTGGCTGCTATAAATTTACGTTTCTCTGTTTTACCGGTGGCTAATTGTACCGGCAATAAAAGCGTATCTTTATTACCGCAGCTTTGTTTTACAAATAAACCGCCTAATTTAGTAAACTTGATACCATGCTTACATGTTTTTGCTCTCAGAAACTCATCTTTTTTTCTTGCCATATTCTCTATCCTTCTTTGCTTTTTCTAATGCCTTTTTTCGTTTGTGTCCCACTTTTGGCAATGCAGCCTTTTCCAACTCATTGCCGTTAGAAGGGAATTTCTTCATTACCTGCATGCGTATTACTAAATGAGTCAAAATTACTTTCCGTCATTGTTTCACCAAGCGAAACGCCTACCATATTGGCAACTACTTCTGTGATATACCGTTTTTGGCCATCATGCGTTTCATATGATCTAGTATTTAATCGGCCCTCAACAAATACTTGATCACCTTTTCGTAAATTTCCGACTAACTCACCTTTCTTACCCCATGCTACGCACTGCACATAAGCTGTCTGTTGCTTAACTTCTCCGGTAGAGGAATTTACATATTCATCACTGGCAGCCACTGTAAATGTTGCCACCAGTCTACCTGCTTTTGTAAAACGCACCTCCGGGTCTCTGGCTAAATTTCCTAAAATCTGAACTGAGTTCATAGTCCGCTCCTTTCAATAATCCTAACTATTCTTTTAATGGCTGCTTGTACTTCTATTTCTTTTTGCTTAACTCTTTCAGCTGCCCTTGTTACCCATTCCGCTAATTCGACACTTCCATAATCAACTTTTCGGTAAAATGGCAATAGCTCATATGCTTTCATTCTTTGTCTTTGCCTACTATTCAATCATTGGCCCCCTAATTCTAATTATTCTAAAAAACCTATACGGATATCCGGCGTTATTCACACCTTCAAAATAACTTTCTTTATCCAGATAATAACCATTTGGAATATTAACCTCACGCTTCCATTCTGTTGCCTTTAGTGTTTTTACCTTTGCTTCCGGCGGATGCACGTTATTACTTTTTACCCATGTTCTCTTGAATACTCTTGGTTCATCTTTTTTATCATCATTTATTGTTCGCTCCTTAGTAAAATATTCGGCCATCTTAATAGCATCTTCAGCCGCTCCCTGGTAATATTTAATTTCCGTAAATCCGTACGGCCATAATTTCCGCATCAAGGCCGTTGTTAGTTCAATCTCTCTATTCACTAACATATGAAAATGCAATCTGCCTTTTTCTTCTGCTATGTAAATATATTTAAGTTCTTTTTCTGACTTCTTGTATTGCTTCCTCAAATCTCTTACAAATTTTTGGATCGCCTTTTTACTCTCTTCCGGTGGCAATTCCTTTTTGAATGTTAGAGTTAAATAATAATCATCTTCCTTGAAATTGTTATCAATCAACATTCTTAATTTAGCCTTGGCCATTCGTAAATTATTTTTCTTCACTTCTTCGGCCGTTGGTTTTCTTTTTGGCAATCTTGGTTTCTTGCCTTGACCCTGATATGACTTGATGAATAAACTATCATATATTTCAGTCATATTTTTACTTTTAATAATTTTCCGTTTACGCATAAATATCACATACCATTTGAACGACTTATTAATGTATAGTATCAAGTCAGTAAACAGTGCCTAAACACTGTCAAATACTGACTTTGCGTCCATTTTGTGATATAATAAAAGTGTCAGATTTTGTTACATCACTTTTGTAACGCTAAGGACTATCACTACGGTGGTAGTCCTTTTATTTTGGACAAAATCTCCATTGCTTTTGCCCTGGCTTGTTCCGGAGTTTCTTTGTAGGTGCAATGTGCTTGACCACCTATCACCTCTTGATGGCTGCACCGCCCATTTTCATAGCAATGGCTCATACATATATTGGCCTGGTACATATGACAGACAACTACATGATGTGGTATTTTTCCACATACCGGACATTCTTTATTTTCAAATCCGCTAAATTTAGTACTCATAGCCGTACCTCTCTGATAAAATCTGCTGTAGCAGCCTTTTGTATTCTTTAGGCGTGCTGCCTTGGTGAATCTTAATCCGGTGGCAGTGCCAGCACAGGCAGCATAAATTTTTGATTTCATTACCGCCGGCCGATGAACGGTAGCTAATATGATGTATTTCCTCGTATGGCCGGCCACATAATATACAGCGATAACCATCACGTTCTTTCACAATCGGCTTAATCTTTTCCAACTCCGCATCATACTTCTTTTTTCTTGTACTTCTTTGACTCAGTCTTTTCTTAGCCTTTAATTTGCTTTTTGCTTTTAATCGGCTTCTGGTCTTTAATGGAGTTCTTCTAAGCATCTTCCCACTCCCGCTTAATCTGTGCCTCCACTAGCCGGCACTCTAATTTATAAACATTGATGGCCTCTTGGGCATTCCAATATAATACTTTCGCAACATCTCGCTTATGTCTCAGTTCGCTTATTTCCGGATGTCCTTTTGCTAAGTCGCCAATTAAAGTCACGGCAACCTTTTCAATTCTTGCCTTGGCAATAAATTTTGCCTTTTCTTTTTTGTATTGTCTCTCAGCGTCTGCTAAAGCAATGCCACGCTTCTTTGATTCGGATAAAGCGTGGCTTAACTCTCTTCTTTTGTTCTGCAGGTACTGTATTAGTTCAAATGATTCCATTGCTTTCTCACTGCATTAACTTATATATATGTAACTTTCTCAATTCCTTGGTAATCGTATCCGATTGTGCAGCAGCCCACCAAATCTCATCTTCATTTTTAATGGCCACCACTTGATCCATATCAATAGGTTTATTGCTTACTTCGCCATACAATAAAATATTCATAATAATGTTTTTCTCAAATCCTTTTACTTTCATAGTTATCCCTCATGTGTTATAATGATAAAAAAGATATTTACAAATAACGGTTAGCACTCTTATTTGTTTGGCCTTACATGACGGCAATCATGTAAGGCTCTTTTTTTATTCTTTTTCACGATCATACGCCCTTTTCTTTTCTACCGGCCTACTATATATCCGAGTCAACACCGCTTCATGGTGCTGTTGAATTCGTTCCGCTTCAGTACGCCAGTATTGTGCTTCATTTTCCATTTCATTCCATTTGAATAATGCATTTAAACCAATCAGTGTAAGTAGTCCCCATCCGATGTAAATTCCCATCGGCATTTCTTCGACCACACCCGCATCAGCTCCATCCATAGTACCGATGAGTAATGCTGCTGAAATCGATAAAATTAGAATACAACCCGGCTTTATATTTTTCTCAATAAATTCAAATATTTTCATTTTGGCACCCCTTAACCAACATTAAGCTCTTGATTGGTATGATGATTTTGCATAATTCCAATCACTTCTTTTATAGCCGGTGTCTCTTGACTGATATCGATATCGTCTAACGAGTTAACCACAGTTCCATTTTTCAACCGGTGTACAATTTTAATAACCTGATTATCATTGTTTTTCATTATTTCTCTCCTTTTGTTCATGCGAAAATATCTGCCATGCAAATTTATAAGATACATATAAAAGAAAAACAGCAAATATAAGACCTATAATTTCAATGTAATAAAGTTCGATACGTATCATGTTTAAGTTTTCCCTTCTTTCAGTGATATAATTAAATCAAAAAGGATGTGATATAATGCCTGATAAAAATATTTCCAACAAACCAGAAAATTCTCCACAAGGCCTTACTGTACGTGAAATTTATGATACATATGGCCGGCCCTTAGCTGAAAGAGCACAATCGTTAATAAGTAACCCTGTTGTACAAGCAGAAATGCAAAGAGCTACGAGAGAAGAGTATTATAAAAAAGTTAAAGCCTATGAAGATCAAGCCTTTAATCTTACGAATAAGGAAATTGAAGATCTCATTTGGTCCATTCATATTGGGAAAAATACTTTTGAAGATTTAAAGCAGGTAATGCCTTCAATCAATTCAGCTACTATCTATAAATATCTCCTTGATGAGCCAGAACTACGTTTTAAAAATGAAGGCTTATTAGGCGGCATCCCTAAAGTAGCTTCGCTTAACGTCAAGCGTTCTTATTATTTCCAAATGACTAAAATTCCTACCGGCTTTTATGCTCCCTATGAATTTGAACCTACTGATTCATTTATACTGACCATCACTGCTGAAAACATGATTTACCAATTAGAAAAAGAACGTCATATGCAAGAATTAGCTGAAAAAAGCTTGGTAATTGCTGAAGATAGCTTAAATGAAAGTAAGCAGTCAACAAAATATGCAATGTATGCAATGTATGCTAGCACTATCGGAATTCTAATAGCGTTAATACAAATTTACTTAAGTTTAAAATAGTAATTAGTACAGCTATTGTAATAATCACTATGTTAATTCGAGTTATGTACCGTGCATCATGTAAACGTTCATCAACCGATGTATATTCTTTTTTGAATAACACTTCAAAAAAACGCTTTAAGTGTCGTTTTATTACATTAATTGCCATTCCTTCTCTAACACTTTTAGACAAAATTATCCAAATCCCCATAATAAGGAAAATTGCTAATAACAAACTATCAATAATAATAAATATATCTTTCATATTTCTGCTCCATATATCTATAACTATGTAACGAATGAGTTTACTAATGCCTTGTTACTAGAAACCACAGAACTAGAAAGGTATTTAAAAATGCCAGGACTAGCAACCACATACTTCCTTCTTCTTTCCAATCCTCGTAAAGTACAGTTGTAGTAATGGCTGCTACGCTAATTGTTATTAGTCCTAAAATGTCATTCATATTGGATGCTCCCAGCCTTAACCCCTTGCTTAATCATTTCGGCTTTTTTTTCAGCTAATTTTTCAGTATTTAAAGAGCTCTGCTTTATTCTGATATCTTTTTTGTTTTCTGCCTGCATATCATTCTGACGATCAATAAATTGTGCATACATTAATAGGACTTTAGCTTCTTTCTCTATAGCTGTATCCCATTCTTCAAAAAGATTTTTTACTGTATAAGCATTGCCAATTTTGGCTAACTCATTTACTAACTCATGCTTTTTATTGAGCAATGCTCTTAGTCTCTCTTGTGATTTATATAAATCAAACTTTTCTTGAGCCGCATCATATTGTGGCTCTTTTTTATTTTGTGGCATTATTTACTCTCCTTTAAGGGTAACTTTAAGTGAACATTGCTTTAAAAAAAAATTTCCTGCACTGTTTTCCCAAAAAAGTTAGCAATTCTTTTTTTAATTTCATCCCTCGGAACTCTTTCATCCAGTTCATACATAGCAATAGAAGCAGTAGATACGCCCACCTCAATTCCTAACTCTTTCTGAGTTAAGTTTCGGTCATTTCGCAATGTGGCCAACTTCTCTCCTATACTTTTCATTTTCTCACCGCCTTTCTAAGTTCACTTAAAGTTTACTACACCACACAAAACTTGTCAATCACTTTATGTGAACTTTTATATTGTTTTTACTCACTTAATGTGATATTATCTAATTATAGAAAGGATGTGAACTTCATGACGTTTGGCGAAATACTCTATAATTTAAGAACATCACGCAATGTTACGCAATCAGAACTTGCTAAGTATTTAAAAATATCAAAAAGTTTAATTAGTATGTATGAACGCAATCAAAGAAAACCAAGTTTTGAAATTCTTGAAGGCATCGCCGATTTTTTCAATGTAGATATGAATACACTTCACGGCATTAATAAAAACAATGCTCCAACATTAAATAAAAGAGATATAAAAACTATCGCATCCGACTTAGAATCCATGATGAATGATTTATCATCAGATGATTTCGCAGCCTACGGCGGTACTGTTGATGATGATAGTGAACGTGAATTGTTACGATCTGCAATTAAAACTGCTATGGAAATAGCCAAACTACAAGCAAAGAGAGATTTTACTCCTAATAAATACAAAAAATAAGGTGGTTTAGTGGATATAAAGAAAGTCGTTAACAAAATAATAAAAAAATACGGCACTAACGATCCATTAACATTAGCTGCCGAATTAGGAATTACAATTATATATCAACGCTTAGGAGAAACTTTAGGATTTTGTCTTACCTACAAACGTCAGAAGATTATAGTTATAAATGACAATTGCCCAAGTGAATTATTAAACTTTACTGTCGCCCATGAATTAGGTCATGCAATACTTCATAAACGTATTAATACTCCTTTCTTAAAAAAACATACTCTTGTAAGCATTGATAAGATTGAGCGACAAGCTAATACTTTTGCCGTTGAATTGCTCTTACCGGACAATATTTTAAAATAGTACGAAGATATTAACTTTTACTGTCTTGCTCAATGTGCCGGTATTCCAAATGGTTTAGAAGAACTTAAATTTATTTAGAGGTAGTTTATGAATTATAAAGATCCTATTAATATTCTGGAGTTTATTCAGTTTCAAAAAACAGTCTTAAGAAAATATAAAAACTACATAAGTGAACAAATAAAGGATAATTATAAAAAAGTAGCATTGTTAGTTTATTGGTTAAATGATTACATCAATTATATAAAGAATGAAAAAAGTTTTGAACCAAACAGAAACATAAAATATAAACGTGGCCAAATTGTCTTTGTGAATTTTGGGTTCCGTATAGGTAATGAGCTTGGTGGGAGGCATTATGCAATTGTATTAGATCAAAATAATGCACCTTATGAAGGAACTTTAACGGTTGTTCCGCTTAGAAGCAATAAAAATAAAAATACTCGTTATCACAGAATATACACGATAGCTCTTAGTTCAAATATCAAAGCTAGTTTATATGCAAAAGCTACCTCAATAATAGATGCAAACTTCAAGCGATTAATTGAAATTGGTAAGCAAATATATAATTCAACATCGCCTTTAGATAAAAAAACACTGGAAAAAGAAGGTGCTTATCTAAAAAAACGTTCAAAATTAGCAAAAGATATTTTGGATTTTGCAAAAAAACTAAATAATGGTAGTATTGCCGATGTTGGCCAAATTACTACTATAAGCAAACAACGTATAGTCCATCCTTGTAAAAAAAATGATGTTTTGACTGATATAATAGTAAATTCTAATGATATGGAATTAATCGAACAAAAAATCAAATACTTATACTTTACTTCTTGATATTATTTACTAATTCCCTTATAATGTAGGCATGGGGTAACATTAAGTTACCAATAATATGATGCGTACTACTTGATAGTACAAATAAATGCCTACTCAATTGAGTAGGCATTTTTAGTTTTACAACTTAAAAATTATTAAATAAAAAATCCCCCGGCTGTTGGAGCAGCCGAGGGAAAATTGAATACAGTTACACCTGAAGCATAACCGCATCAACCCGCAAATTGATTATACCACGCTTCAGGTTAGTTTGTCATACCTAAAAGGAGCGTGTTTTTTTATGCCTAAAATTAAAGTAGGTATATATATCCGTGTATCGACCCAAGAACAAGCCAATGAAGGTTATTCAATCGATGCTCAAACTGATAGATTAACCAGCTACTGTAAGTCAAGAGATTGGGCAATTTACAATACCTATATCGATGGTGGATTTAGTGGATCAAACACTAACCGTCCAGCCCTGCATCAACTTATGCAAGATATACAAGATAAAAAACTTAATTGTGTTTTAGTATATAAATTGGATCGCCTATCACGTAGCCAAAAAGATACTCTCTATCTAATCGAAGATGTCTTTTTAAAAAATAAAATAGACTTTGTATCACTCAATGAAAATTTTGATACTTCTTCACCTTTTGGCCGGGCCATGATTGGCATTCTTTCTGTATTTGCTCAACTAGAACGAGAGCAAATAAAAGAACGTTCCCTCATGGGCCGTATCGAACGAGCCAAAAATGGCCTATGGCATGGTGGTGGATTTGAGCCTTTTGGATATAATTACATAAACGGACAATTGATAGTTAACGAATATGAAGCTAATATTGTTCGGGAAGCTTTTGAGCTATTTTTACAAAAACTACCTATCCATAGAATTAATCGCATTATTTCTGAAAAATACGGTAAAGAATTTCATGAGACCGTATTACGCAGCATATTAAGTACAAGATTATATACCGGCAAAATTTCTTATCTTGGCGGCATATATGATGGCCAACATCAAGCCATTATAACTGAAGATACATTTAAGGCTGCTGAAACGCTATTAGCGTACAGAAAGAAAAAATTTAGTAATAGTAACCCATTCAAAGCAACCAGATTATTAGGTGGCATATTGTATTGTGCACACTGTGGAGCTCGCTACTTGGCAAAAGGCAATTATAGCGGTCATGGCAATAAAAAGGTATACCGCCCATATTATACTTGCTATTCACGAGCAAAATGCACCAAGAAATATATTCTGGATCCAAATTGTAAAAATCCATCATACGCTGTTGTTGTATTAGACGAAATAATTATAAATGAAATCAGAAAACTTTTTATTAACAAAGAGTATCTATATTCTGCCAAGAATGCAACCGCAGCTACTAATACCATCAATAAGCAGAAATCAATTTTAAAGCAAATAGATTCTATACAGTCTCAAATAAGCCGACTGTTAGACCTATATCAAATCGAAGGGATCTCTATTGATGATATTCAAGACCGCATCAAGAAACTGCAGCACGAAAAAGATGTTTTAGAGGAAACCTTTTCTAATTTAAAAACTAACCAAAAGAAAAAGCTAACTACCACTGAAGTATTATCAATGGAAGCTAGCTTTAACGAAATCATGGAAAACGGAACCGATATGGAAAAACAGGCTATTGTCCGCACTTTAATTGACAAAATAATAGTACATGAAGAGCTGAATAGCTTTGAAATTATTTGGAATTTTTAATCTATAACTCTGACAAGTTTTGAAATCACTTCCACGTGTGCACTCATGGCAAACATATCCACCGGCTGCACGGTTTGCACTTCATAACCGAGCTCACGTAGCACGCAAATATCGCGCGCCATGGACGCCGGATTACAAGACACATACACCATATGTTTCGGTTTCATGATGGCCGCCGCTTTTAAAACTTCCTCTTTACAGCCTGCCCGAATCGGATCAAACACAACCACATCGGCTTTCACGCCCCGTTTCACGAGTTGCGGCATTTCTTTGGCCGCATCAGCGGCGATAAATTCAACATTCGTAATGCCGTTGCGCTTCGCATTCGCTTTGGCATCTACAATGGCAGGTTCCACAATTTCAATACCGATAACATGTTTTGCCTGTTTTGCCAAAAACAGAGAAATCGTACCGGTACCGCAATATGCATCGATAACCGTTTCTTCACCGGTTAAATTAGCATATTCCAACGCTTTCTTATATAATACGAGGGTTTGTTCCGGATTGACTTGGAAAAACGAATGCGGCGATAGTCTGAATTTCAAGTCGTCAATGGTGTCGCTAATCGTTTCGTCACCCCAAAGCAATGTGCAATCACGGCCCATAATAACATTCGTTTTACGCGAATTATGATTGAGCACTATGCTCGTTACTTGCGGCAAGTGTTTACGAATTTCAGAAATCCAGTGCTCTGCTTGCGGCAATGTTTTGGCTGTGCTTACGATAATAACCATCCAGCCGTTTTCACCGATACGGCCGATAATGTGGCGAATCATGCCCTCGCCGGTCACTTCATTATATGGTGTGAGTCCGGTTTCACGAATTAAACGCTCGCAAACGGCAGCAATCTGATTATTCCCCTCATTTTGAATCGCACAATTTGTGCAAGGCACGATGTCATGAGAGCCCATGGCGTAGAAGCCTAGCACCGGCTTTAATTCATTAGCTCCCCCCGCCTGAGTTTTGCCTGTTTGTCCCTGTAACTTTGAGCCGGTATCAACACCCCAACCCACCGGAATCTGCATTTTATTCCGATAATGCCAAGGTTGTTTCGGGCCTAAGGCGGGCTGCACCAAATCAGGATTTGTTTTACCGATACGCTCCATAATGTCGCGCACTTTTTGTGTTTTCAAACGCAATTGCTCTTCGTACGTCACATGTTGCAAAGTACATCCGCCGCAAGTACCATACACCGGACAAACCGGTTCAATGCGATGTGGTGATGGTTCTAAAATTTCAACCAACGTCCCCACGGCATAGTTCTTTTTCACCAATGTAATGCGGGCACTGATACGTTCCCCGGGGAGGGCAAACGGCACAAACACCGTAAACCCTTCATAACGGCCCACGCCTTCACCGCTGTTACCTAAACTCTCAATTGCAATTTCATAGACTTGGCCCTTTGCTACAGGCACATTCTGTTTCATGATGATTATCCTTTCTTACTGTAAGAAAATTAAAAACTACTTTCTTTTATTATATAACAAAATATAGGGGATAACTAAACGTTGCCTCATCAAGTTGAACTATCCGGAAATTCCGGATAGTTCATTTCTTCCTCCCTATAACCAATTCTTTTACTCTAAATCATATCACGTGGGCTTCCTATTAATTATTATCGTTATCATATCTAATGGTACTCATTTATTAGTTCTATTATACAACAAAATACACGGGCTCCGTGCATTTTTAAAAGGGCTTTACCTTAATGCACGGAGTCCGTGTATTTGAATTTTCACTCACCAAAAATTGATTTAAAACTATATCTTTTAACATACTGAGTCTTACTGTCAATGCTGAAGATTGGCCTGAATAATTTCATTCAGACTAATATGTTCATTCCGATACCGGGCACACCGATTATAGTCATAGCGACATGAGTATGCCAACCGCTATAACTGCCCGGTTCAAACGTAATCACATTAGTCTGCGGTCTTCCTTTCTGACAGCAACGGGCCATCATCCTAACCCCCAAATAATCGTTTACACTTTAATCTGCCGCTGCCAAAAAGATACAGCTCGATCGAGCCACCCCTCCGCAACAGTTCCTTCGCCAAGACCAAAGCCATGGGGCAATCCGGGGAACACTTCGATGGCGGCATCGGTTCCATTAGCCTGAATATCCTTAATTCGTCGTTTCATGGTGCCATACCACGCAATACGATCCGCCGTTCCCACACAGTTATACGTAGGCGGCTCGTTACCGGTTACATCGCCCAAACCGGTATACTCCATGATAACCGCAGCCGGCTGTGGATAGGATTTTTCACCAAAAGATTTCGTCCCATACGTACCGACCCAAGCTGCCATTCGAGCACCGGCCGAACCGCCCCACAGTGAATAATCACGGACATCAACCTGAAGTTCCTTTGAGTGCTCATGGATAAAAGCAACAGCTCGTGACAAATCCTCACAGGCTTCGCGAGCACCGACGCGATAGATGAGAGCAAAGGCGTTATAGCCTCGTTTAGCCAATGCTTGGGCATGAGGAAAACTATCGTGCATGGCACCGACATAGGCAAAACCACCGCCGGCGCTGATAATGGCGGTCTTGCCGTGAGGCTTACCGCGAAAGAAAAGTAAACCTGTGTTCTTTTTATTAAGATCGACAGCCTTTTCTTGCGGGCTATAAATATCATAAAAAACGGTCTCACCGGCAAGGACTCTTTCTTTCAGCTCATTGACAATACTCACCGTCCGCTCCGGTTTTATATAGCTATACCAAATAAAATAGTTTCCTAAGTCTTTTAAATTTGTCTGTGGCGGTATCGCCAAATCTACCGGAAACAAAAGCCGGCCGAAGCCGGCAAATGCCTCATCTCGGATGACATCGCGAACTTTTGAACCCATTGAAAATAGCTCTTTTGTCATCTTATTATTTTCCCTTTCTTTAACACTTATTACGATCTAATAATGTTTTTTAATTCTTTTTACTCTTTTAACGACTTTATTGTGTTAAATTCTTTATTTTTTAAATTATTTTGCTCTTTTAGCTATCTATATTCTAGAGTGCGCCTTTATGAAAGTACAGTAACAATTATGCAGACTACTATAATTTTTCTTTATACCGAAACATCAAAATGCACCGTCGCCCCCATCCCATGCACTGGCTGGCAATAAATCCTTGCGTTTCGAGGATTTAAATGGCAATACAATGCTTTTAAGAGGTCGCTTAGGATTTTGGAAGCATATTACGGATGAAAAATTAGCCTTATAATTACTAACAACTTAACATCATAAATAATTCCGCTAATAAAAAACGATTCCGTTTTGTGAAATCTCTCTTAAAGGTAGATTTTAACATCTAACTTTGAAGAGCCTCCAACTTAACGGAACCGTTTCTTTTTAAAACAACTGCTTCAATAATTTTTCGTACTCACTATATACTGCCGGATTGTATGGCGACAAAGTTTCTAAAAACGCCTGATTGTGTTTCTTATGAATTTCAATTTGAGCATCGTAATTCTTAATTACGTCGAGTAATACGTCGGCCCCTCGTTGAGCATCAAATTCCGGATAGTAAAAACCAACGCCCGCATCAAGTAAAATCGGCGAATTGTGTACTAGCGGATAATTGCCGTAAAGGGCTTCGTAATAGGTATAATTAAGCCCCAGTTCCCACTGAAAAGCCAGCATGATATCGGTGTAACGCGACAAAAAGTAGGGCAATAGATGTCTAGTTGCAACGGTCATAACATTGTTTTTTACCAGTGTGGTATAACCGATAAAATTGTGAAAACCGGAAATATCTCGTACATCATAGGTGTTACACAAATACACGTGGGAAATAGCCTCCGGATCTTTTTTATAGGCTGCCTCGGCAATGAGGACCGGCGTATAGCAATTTTTTAGAACCGATATATTCGGCTCAATCACGGTTATGCGACGGCCCCGTTTCGATTTGTCGGGATTATAACCAATACTCAAACCGTCTTGCAGGTTAGCCACTTGTCGGTCAAAAAAGAATGGGCTCCACACATGCGGTA
Source organism: Veillonella sp. CAG:933 (assembly GCF_000431435.1). Taxonomy (NCBI): domain Bacteria; kingdom Bacillati; phylum Bacillota; class Negativicutes; order Veillonellales; family Veillonellaceae; genus Veillonella; species Veillonella sp. CAG:933. Next base: position 4,096 of record NZ_HF986263.1, on the reverse strand, counting down.
CTTTGTAGGCTTTTGTCCCGGTCATGACTTCCAAATAGTCTTTGTTAGTCTTATATACTTGAGGAATTAACCAGACTTGATCAAACGTGCACCCGTTAAAACCGCGACCGCCATCCTTTTTATTCACGAATTTTTCCATATCCATGATAAAATCACTACCCATGCGGAAGGTAACAATTTTGGCGCCATATTTGCGGAATTCTTTTTCATACTTTGGTTCTAACGTAAGCGTACCTTCAATCAAGACATCGGTGGTTTTTACAACTTCTTCGTATGGGAAAATATCGACGCCCATGGCTTCGATTTCCAGTTCTTTAGGCAATGTCTTTAAATCATTGCCCCAGAACACGAAGTATACATCGTCAACGCCGTCAATTTGAGCGAGCATTTCACGTAAAAAATACATATTCTGACCGGCTCCATTGGACCATATGTGTTTGTACGTTGAGCCCCAGAAAAATGTGATGCCAATGCGAAGCCCTTGTCTGTTTGATTTATTTCCACTATTGTTCTTACCTAAACCCATATAAATATCCTTTTTGTTATTCATCGTAACTAGATTAAAATATGATGTATTTTATATTAATATATCACATATTATAGCTTACATAACGCTTTTTTCAGTAAAACTTTATTCAAATACACAAATCGTTTATTTGAATTTTCAGACAAATTATGTGAAATACATCCTTATTAGCATAAATACTGTATTAAGAATTTATTTTGGACATCAGTACTTTCACTTGAGCCTGCAATTCTTCAATCTGACTGGCTTGAGTGTTAATTGTCTTTTGCTAATCTTGAATTTTATCTTTCAAGTCATTGGTTATTAAAAACCTTTGACTTTAAATAGATAAGTAGATACAATAAAAGTGAGTAAAAGTAATATAACTATACCAATCAATAAAAGGAGGTCTTCCATGTTTGAATCGCTTTTCGCAGAATTAAAACTGCAAAACACAGACAGAACTAACGCATACATCGCAAAGGTAGAAGATATACTCAAACCGTTCGCCGTCGCGAGTTTTCAAGACTCCCTATTCATAGTGGCTTTAACGCTGGTAAGTAAAGTAGATAATTCAAGAATCAAGTCTGCCTTTTTTCAGCTCAGATCTCAACTAAACGACTCTTTTGTCACCAAAGCGCTTGAAACGGTGGCAGACTATTATCAAAGCAGTAATTTGGAATCATTCACCCCAATGCATTCAGCCTTACGAAGCTGCACTAGTCTGCAACTGCTAACTTATTTGATGTTTGCCAATCCTAACAGCAAAAAAGACGCCGCTTTCGACAGCGGCCGCAGCCTAAACAGATTGCTCGTCGAACTTGTAAAAAACGAAATGTCTATCTACGATTGGGGCTTTAGTTACGGACAATTCCTACTATCCGCCGCACTTTACGGCAACGCGCAATCACTAGAGGGAATTGAAATCAATCCGGAATGCTATGTCGTTACCAAACTCAGACTGTCCCTCCTGCCACACGAGCGGACCATCAAATTGCACTTTGGCAATATGTTTTACGAAGAAGACCGGCATCGAAGTATTTTTACTAACTTCCGCGATATTTCTACCAAACAACCCCATTCCGCTATCATCCACCCTCCATTTGGTGTCATGATTGATGAGTTTTTTGAAAATAACAAAGGGCTGCGAGTACCGACATTACCGCGCTTTGCTGACATTATGGGCCCCAGCGCGTATAAGAGCGAATGGCCGTTTATACTGAAAGCCTTAGATGATTTAGCTGATGAAAAGCGACTCTACGCTATCACTACTAACGGTGCTGCCTCAACGGAAACATATAGCGAAATCCGGCGTAATTTAGTACAACAAGGATTAGTAGAATGCGTTGTTCAATTATCTGAAAACCTATTGCCGGGCACATCTATCCCGTCAATGCTGTGGATTTTTTCAAAAAACAACGAAACGGTACGCCTAATTGATGCGTCTCGTATTAGAACGGAAGGGCGCCGCAAATTCAGCCTATCTCTCGGCGATATTGAAAAAATAACGTATTTAGTTACTAATCGAACTCCTATTTCCGAGCTTTTCGAAGGATATCAAGGGCTTATCCGCTATGTTTCGGCTTCCGAATTAGCCGAATCCAACTATAACCTATCACCTTCGCGTCATTTAGGCGAAGACTTCCCGGCCGAGTATATTTTGCTAAAAGACGTCTGCCAGATCAACCGCGGGGTTCTCTTAAAAGCGCAAGAGTTGGATGAGTTAGTGTCTGATGACAACTCCGTAAAGTACATCACCCCTAAGCATCTAAACGATAGCGTTATCGACTTAACCACCGTTACCTCATTGATTGAGACGGACGATATTTTGAAAAAGAAATCTATCGGCAACGACACTATCGTCATGAGCAAACTTCTGCCTTTTAAGACCGGCTATGTGTCAAACACCAGAAACAATCAGGTATTCTCGAATGGCAACACCTATTTTTTGCAAATTAACAAAGAAAAAATCAATCCCCTCTTTTTGTGGATGTATTTAAATTCGAATTCGGGTAAAAAACAACTGGAACAACTTTCACGTGGCAGTTCGACAAGTACCTTAAGCATCAGCGATTTAAAAGAGTTAAAGATTCCTTTAATCGAGCCTGCCGTACAGGATAAACTAGCTGATACATATAAGAAACTATTAAAAAAAGAAAGCCAGATTCAAGAAAGTTTAAAAACCTTGGAAAAAGAAAAAGAACAGCTCATCGAGACTGTTCTACAGTAGTAAAATTTATAAAAAAGATTAGTTGATTGTGACTGCATTACAGCAGTTCAAAATATTAAACAGTGAGGTTATGAGCTATGAAGTTGCATGAACACGCTTTTCGTGACTTATTTCACCAATTTATATTATTACCTATCGACAAAAACGATCCTCATATTCCGGATTTTTTCAAAGAATTCCCTAATTACCACGATGCCAACGCACTCTTACTCTATGGTTATATCGACCACGAAGCGGGGCTTACATTTGAAGTTTTAAGTGCCGCGCGGCACGAAAACGACACGACAACGCTATTCCCGGGAAATGACGAGATTTCAGTCAAACTTCGCTCTGAATCTATCGGCGATGAGGAAATTGTATTACTCAATAAACTTACGCCTAATGCGTATGATGAAAAAATTGAGCAAATTCACAAGTTCTACAAAGCCGACAAAGGTATTGAATTATGTCGCAAAATTAAAGAGTTGGATGCTTACCGTCATGCCGATTATCCCGATGATGTAGCCGTTATCTTCTACGACCAAGAAAAAGAACCGGAATATTGCTGGGTTCGCTGCGAAGATTGCCAGCCGCCGCGTTTCTTCGGTACGTTGTTAAACGAACCCAAAATCATTGAAGGAATCCATAAAAACGACAAAGTTGTTTTTAATTTAATTGAAGTAAAAGACGGATTTTTTGTGGCGGTGTTCTTACGGTGATATAGTACGCCAATCAATGAGTGGCTTACCAAATAGACCTAAAACACAACTATTTCAATGGCCCCAAAATCTCCTATAGATCCCTATCCCCCTATAAGTCCAAAATAAAACTCTCATAAACGAAAAAGGCCCCTGTAGGGGCCTTTTAAATTTGACTGAATTCCGGTAACATGTGCCGGTCAACGGTCTATTATTCTATTAATCCCGCCATCCGAGGCGCTTTCTACGTTCTCTCGGCTCAAGAATATATTGATTGATACCTTTAAAAATAGCAATGGCAACCCATATAGGTATGGACCAGACGTTAAATATGGCCGTTGTTATAATGAATAATGTCATCATAATGATAAATTGCATAATGATTTCCCCTTACCCCAATATATAAAAACATCTATCTATATAATATCAGTATACTGGTCTTTATCCATTGCTGTAAACAAACTAATCGTTCAATTCCATATCATCATCTGTATTGTATTTTTTACCATCTGAAGATTTTAGATACTAATGCAAAAGGCCCAACGCCGATAACGGTGTGGGCCTGTTGCTAAACTCTTCTGAGGATAGCCAACGGTTCCAAACGTTCACTATCTTTCTCCTTATATTATAAAGCCCGCAGCCGATGAAAATCAAATAGGCTTATAGGACAAAAAGTGTGTGTGG
>NZ_HF986262.1:0-79140 GCF_000431435.1 Veillonella sp. CAG:933 | reverse complement strand
AACCACCCGTTCTACGGGTGGTTATGATTTTTAGGGGGGATAAAGATAATTATGAAAATTATTTTATCATTCAGAGAATATTGTTATTTTTCATATGAGTTGATATAATAAATAAAAGTTTTCAAGATGTACATTTGTTCTGTTCTAAAATATAAGAGTACGTTTATGGGGGATATGGTTTATTGTATTTTTAGTCGATAATTTGAAGTCTATATATTTAATGCTTTAAAATGGAGAAATAAAATTGTGAAAAATAGTTTGAGGCGCCTTATAAGTGCAACTGCTTTATTGATAGTATTTTTTGGGCTATTGTTCTATCCTTTGGTAAAGGTAGAGCATGTGAAAGTAACTATAAATGAGTTTTTTGAACTGAATAGATTTTCTCTTTTGCCGGATGGGCAGCGTATATTTTTATATGACAGGAAAAATAATAATATTATTGCTAAAGACATACAATCTAGTTATGAACGTGGTAATAAATTATATGTATATGGACCTTATTTTCAGGGTATTATAGAGCGACAGAAGGATCAAATTCAGATATTTGTTGAAAATACAGAAGAAAAAGGCAAACTATTAAGATTACGTAATGAGGATGGTCTTATATTAATAAATAAAAGTGATATGAATAAAGAAGAACTTAGAATATTTGAAATATTAAAGGTGTCGACAGAATTAAAAGAAGAAACAAAGCAAAAAGAGATGATAGTTAAAATTTATTAGTATTTGATAATTGTAGACATTTTCTCATCAGGCATATATGCGTATATAAAAATGGGAGTCTTAATGAAAAATAATTGTTAAAATAGTAGATTTGCATAAGTCATATCTACAAGAAGGAGGCTAAAATATGATTAAAAATAAAATTCCCAAAATTTTTTTAGTCTTCCTTCATATATTGTATATGATGCTCCTAATATTGATGATATTTATTTGGTTAATTTCCATGATAATATCTAAATGGGGGTAGCCAAGGTATGAGGCTAATGGCATATTTCATGCTAATGTGCTGGTCGACAGAAAAATGAATATAGATTTACTGCTTCCTAAAAATGCTCTCGCGGATGCACAATATATCTATGGTCTTTGTATATATCCAACTTCGTATGGGAAAGACGGGTTTATAAAAATAGACTATGTAAATGATTTGTATTATCTATATGATGCAAATGATAAACAAATAAAGGGCTTGCAACAGGTGTATGGGGACAGGGTCATAGTATTACAGCGTTTGGAACCTGGTGATGAACAGATTTATTTACGATTAAAAGAAGGCAAAGCGGGGAAATTAGTAGAGACACCGGTTTATACAGACTCATGGGGAAAACCGATGTGGGATGAGTTTCGATTTTAATAATATTTCAGAAAAGATGGAATGAACTAAGAGTTATATACTAATACCTTTGAGAGGGAGCTAGGGATATGGATTTAAAGGAATGGCTAAAGAAGATGTGTCAATTATTGGAAACATGGATTCCACGATTAGTACTATTCATTTGTTTGTGTGGATTTCTATATGGCAATATTGCAGGAATTATAAACAATGGTAACTATACTTTTGACAAACTATTTAATGCGATTTATCTTCTGGGATCATTGGCGTTATACCTATTTCTAAAAGAGTGTATAGTATGGTGTAAAGCCATTATAAAATTTTTTAAGAATATCTTTAATTATATGAGCAGTAATTTGAATTAGTGTACACAGTACTTTTAGAACACTATATCTTGAAAGCTTTTTATCTCTAAAGAACCTTTCTCCCTGAGCTAAGATCTAATACGGCGATACCCTTTGCTGTGGCCCTAGACGCTAAAGTAGCAGAAATAAAAAAAGGCACTATACATCCTGTGAACCGACTTTTGTGCCTGCGGCACCCAAGCTCTCCCCAGAGCTAAGATCTAATACGGCGACACCCTTTGCTGTGGTCCTAGGTGCTAAAGTAGCAGAAATTTAAAAAGACACTATACATCCTGTGAACCGACTTTTGTGCCCGTGGCACCCAAGCTCTCCCCAGAGCTAAGATTGTATACGGCGACACCCTTTGATGTGGCTCTAGGTGCTAAAGTAGCAGAAACTTAAAAAGACCCTTACCATCCTATGAAGCGACTTTTGTGCCGCACTTCTCCTAGAGCTAAGATCTAATACGGCGATACCCTTTGCTGTGGTCCTAGATGCTAAAGTCGCAGAAACGCAAAAAGACCCTATACATCCTGTGAACCGACTTTTGTGCCCGTGGCACCTAGGAGGGAACAGGATGTATAGGGTCTTTCAGTTTATATATGTAGCACTACGGCCACAGCAGGGCTTCGCCTATTACGACTTAGCGATCCCCATTGAATATCGAATTCTTAACAATTACATAGTCCACTTTTCGAATTGCAGTCAAGTTATTACCGCCTGCATAGGAAATAGAGGACTGTAAGTCTTGTTCCATTTCAGTTAAGGTATCGAAAAGGCTGCCTTTGGAAGGAATGTACATTTTTTTACCCTCCACGTTTTTACGTTCGCCTTTTTGAGATTCGGAAGCGGAACCAAAGTATTCTTTGTATGGTTTGCCGTCGATTTCAACTTCTTTACCCGGAGATTCGGTGTGACCGGCAAAGAGGGAACCAATCATAACGAAAGTAGCGCCAAAACGAATGGATTTAGCAATGTCGCCATGGTCACGGATACCGCCGTCAGCGATAACAGGCTTAGTAGCCGCTTTGGTGCACCAACGAACAGCGGATAACTGCCAGCCGCCGGTACCAAAACCGGTTTTTAATTTCGTGATACATACTTTACCCGGTCCAATGCCGACTTTAGTAGCGTCAGCGCCGGCATTTTCAAGTTCACGAACGGCTTCAGGAGTACCAACATTACCGGCAATAACGAAGCTTTCCGGTAATTGTTTTTTTATATGCTGAATCATTTCAATAACGGAATTGGAATGACCGTGAGCGATATCGATGGTAATATATTCAGGAGAAAGACCGGCTGCTTTAATTTCATCAACGAAATCAAATTCTTCTTTTTTTACACCAATACTGATGGATGCAAATAATCCCTGTTCTTTCATACGTTTAATAAAATCAAGACGAGTGTGTGGAGCAAAACGGTGCATGATGTAGAAGTAATTGTTGCGGGCTAATTTTTCAGCCAATTCTTCATCAATAATCGTCTGCATGTTGGCCGGTACAACCGGTAAACGGAATGTGCGATTGCCGAGTTTTACTGAAGTATCACATTCACTACGGCTGTTAACAATACATTTATTCGGGATTAACTGAATGTCTTCATAATCAAAAATGTTTGTTGTATTAATCATGGAAGGCCTCCTTGTAATAACATAAATATCCATTAGACATTATATAGGAAAGATAGTGTTTTTGCAAGCCTAACTCGAACAGTATGATTTATATATCGTTTTAATGTTCGGGTTTTGTAAATGCCATGTTTGCTTTTTGTAAAAACTCCGATACTTGGGGCAAAAAACGGTATTGAGTTGATTTATACTTCGCTCTGGCGGTATAATTAAATTATATTTGCAAGCAATTGGGTAAAAAGCTTAAGGAGAACGCAAATCATATCTTTACTGTTGTTGTGATAACGACCCATGGTCGGGAGGATATTTATGGAACAAAAACAACGTACAAGAATGTTGGTGGAAGCGGGTTTATCGATTGCAATCGCATATGTATTACATTTTGTAGTCCTCTTTCAAATGCCGCAAGGCGGTTCGGTGAATGCAGCCAATTTGGTACCGCTTATCATTTTTGCCATTCGTTGGGGTGGTAAGTGGGGTGTCATAACTTGTATGGCTTACGGTATCATCGATTTTTTGCTGGGCTTCAAATTTTCGCTTCATTTTTTAAGCATCTTACTGGATTATATTTTAGGCTATGGTGCCATCGGTGTTGCCGGTTTCTTCGGTAACAGCCGTGTACGCGCTATTTGGGGCGTTACAGCCGGATGTGCATTACGCTGGGTCTGCTCCGTTGTGTCGGGCGCTGTCGTATTTGCTTCCTATGCACCGGCCGGTCAAAACCCATGGATTTATTCTATGATTTATAATGCCAGTTATATGGTGCCGGAATTAGTTATTAATATGGCGGTTATAGTACTGTTCTATAACCGTATTATGAAAGGAATTCGTTCGGCGCGCGGTTAATTGTGGCTGAATGAGTTAATGGAGTTATTTATGAAACGTCTTTTAGTAGAACGTACAGATATGAACCAATTGCATGATATGGGGCTTCTCATAGTGTGTGGCGGTCAAAGTACTCGCATGGGACGTGACAAAGCATCGTTGCCTTGGCAAGAAGGCACACTTTTGACCTCGCTCATGACCAGGGCGAGGTCCTTTGCTTTTTCACATATCGTTATCGCCGGTAATCAGCCGGTCGATTTACGAACTTTACCGGGTGAACTCTATGCTATGCATCCTTTATCGGATTTAAGTGGTCGGGTACGCCTTAGTGATGCTGAATTGGCCACCGTAGAGCCTCATGATGTGCATCGTTTGGAATGGGTTTTGGAAAACGAGCGGACCTTATCTATCTTTTTAACGGCCGATCAGGGCGAACCATGCGGCCCTTTGGGCGGTTTGGCGGTCGGCCTTAGTGAAGGGCATTGTGATGCTTATTTGGCGGTGTCGGTGGACATGCCGTTATTTGACAATTTTGACTTTGGCGATGTAACAAAACTTCGCTCGCATTTGGGGAGAACCCCGGTAGATTGTATTGTGCCTACTATAAATGGCAACTTAGAACCTTTGGGGGCCTTATATAGCCAGCGTTGTCTGCCGGTTATTATAAAGTTGTTACAGCAAGGGGAACGCCGTTTGCGGGCCATTTTTGACCATTGTCTGACAGAATATGTCGATGTATCGGCTAACGCCTATGCCTATAAAAATGTAAACACTTATAATGAATATAAGGCGATTCGCGCTTTAGCGTATAACAGTACTCGTCAAAAACCGATTATTTCCGTGGTGGCCAGTCAGTCTAAAACGGGCAAAACCGAAGTGGCTACGCGCTTAATTAAGGCTTTGGATGCTCTTGGCTATGAAGTGGGTTTTGTCAAAAGTGATGGTCACGGTTTTACCATGGATTCAGAAGGAACTGATACATGGAAGGCCGATAACGCCGGCGCGAAGGCTGTAGCCATTGCCGGACCTACCGGGTATGCGATTTTAAATAAAACGGAGGGGCCAACCGATTTAATGACCTTGGCCGAACAATTGCCGGTCGATATTGTAGTTATGGAAACGCGGAGCCGCGGTGTAGAGCCGATTATTGAAGTGGTAACGGAGGCACCGACGAATTTTGAAAACTGCATTACGCCGGTTGATAAATTATTGGCCGTGGTGTATATGAACGACAATGAGGCGTTTTCACAAGAAAATGTATTACCGTCAGACGGCGTAGCTGTGTTTTCATTACATGACATAGAATCATTGGCCAACTGGTTGGTAAAAGAAGTGTGCTTTAATTAAGTCATTGTAGGAATTTGTATTTTATTTTAAGAAATATACTATTTAAGATGATGTAGCAGATATTGCAGTTTTTTCAAAAGGTATATTTTATTTAGATTATAAAAAAGCTGAGGAGGTGACCGTATGGAAGGCATTACGGTTGAAGCGGCGCGAAGTAAATTATTGGATTTGGTAGCACAGTTACCGCCCCGAGAAACAGAGAATATTCCTTTAGAAGATGCGTTGGGCCGCGTTTTAAGCACAGAACTGACTGCCAAGACAAGTATTCCGCCATTTCGTAAGGCTCCTTATGATGGTTATGCCATTGTACATAGTGAAGGACAATCGCAGTTTACGGTTATTGCCACAATCGGTGCGGGTGAAAAATATGAAGGCAAAGTTCTTCAAGGTGAAGCTGTGCGCATCATGACGGGCGCACCGGTGCCTGATGATTGTGACACCATTGTTATGCAGGAACGCTGCCGTTTGTGCTCCGATGATGGGATACCGTTGCAGCATTCGCAGGTGCGCGACGTAATGGAACCTATGGGTTACGATATTTTAGTAAACGGCGTTATTGAAAAAGGCGAAAATATTATTCCGGAAGGCGAAGAATGTGCCGAAGGGGATATATTGATGGATGGTGGTGTTTTATTGGATGCAGGCCGTGTGTCTGTAGCAGCCGGGCTCGGGCATCGACAATTGCCGGTATATAAAGAACCTAAGGTTGTAGTTTTAACTTCAGGTCGCGAAGTGGTGCCCCTTTCAGAAACGCTGCAAGGTGCTCAAATCTACAACTCTAATCTTTATATGCTGGAAGGTTTGTTGAAGGAGCAAGGGGTTACCGGTTTTAAAGCACATCATGTAAGTGACGATCCGGATAAGTTGGATGAAGAAATTGAAACAGTTCGTCAGTTGGCGGCTGATGCGGACTTAATTATAAGCACCGGTGGTGTATCTGTGGGCCTCTTTGATTCTATGCCGGCGATTTATGAAGCCTTAGGGGCTGAAAAATTGTATGATCGCATCTTCATGCGTCCCGGTGCCGCTTCCTATGGCGGTGTGATTCGTCGTGAAAATGGTGGTCTTACTTTTTGCTTGGGCCTTTCCGGTAACCCTACAGCGGCGTATAATTGCTATCATTTGTTAGTTTTACCGGTATTGCGTAGTTTGCAAGGACGACGCGATATCATGTTACCGGTAGTTATGTTAAAACTGGGCAGTGGCATTCACAAAAAGAACCCCTTTGATCGTTATGTGCAAGGGGCCATTACCTGTGAATCAGGGGAAGCCGTGTTCATGCCGAATCGTGTATTCACTTCCAGTGCTTTACTGGGACTTGCCCACGCCAATGGTATGGCAAAATTGGAACAAGGTCAGCATAACTATGAAGAAGGGGATTTAGTGGCCGTATCGCTATTGAAGGCTCATGAATAAATTCTTTTGTGGCAGCTCACCAATAAGGTTTACAAACTAACTATCGCCATCAGGATTCGATAAGGCTTATTAAAAATTTCTTATGACAACTCACCGATAAGGCCTATTAAAAAATCTCTTATGACAATTACCATAAGGCTCAATTATCAGTAGCGATTTATGGGTATGCAACTATAAAGGACATCTTCCGTGTTTTGTACATGTGACAGATGTCCCTTTTGTATAAACAATTACAAAAACGTATAATTAGTCATTCTATAGCAAATTGCAAGGAACGAACTTTTTTGATATAATAGAAAAGCTTCATGTTAATTCAAGGGTATTTCAAGCGTAGTTATAATCCATTGGAAGAAGTAAAACCAATGGTTTATAACTCTTTTTTATTTTCTCCTTATTCTAAAACTATGACTTGAGATTTGCCTATCTCAAGTCGAATTACCCTTGAATTAATGAAGGCTCATTTGAAATAATTTATATGTATGCGAAAAAGGAAGTGATTGCATTGGCTATGTTAAAAAAATTAAGTCTGGCTTCATGGATTATTATCGGCTTAGTGGCAGGCGTTATCGTGGGCGGCGTAGCTCCGGAGTTTGCCAAAAGTCTAAAACCATTGGGCGATGTATTTATCCGCATGATTAAAATGATCGTGGTACCGCTCATTTTTAGTTCCTTGGTCATGGGGATTGCCGGAACCGGTGATTTCAAAAAACTCGGACGTTTGGGCGGTAAAGCGATTTTATGGTTCGAATTTGCTACCAGTTTGGCATTAATCGTAGGCTTATTTGCCGTTAATGTCATGGAACCGGGCGTTGGCGTAGCTTTAACGCAAAACGGTGCTTCCGAAGTAGTTAATAAAGCGGCGTCTGCTCACGGTATCGACCATGTTGAAATGCTCGTTAATATCGTTCCGACCAATATCGTTGATGCTATGGGACGTGGCGATATGCTCCAGATTATTTTCTTCAGTTGTTTATTCGCCATTGCCGCAGCCAGCACGGGTAAAGACGGCCGTCAAATCATCGACTTATCCAAAGATTTGGCACACATTATGTTCAAAGTTACTCATTATATTATGTATGTGTCGCCAATCGGTATTTTCGGCGCCATTGCCTACACGGTAGGTGAATTCGGCCTCGGTATGTTATTACCGCTTTTAAAACTCGTTCTTTGTTTATACTTAGCCTTGATTCTATTCTTGGTCATCGTAATTTCCATTGCCTCTTTTTTGACAAAAACCAATTTATTCCCGTTGTTAAAAGTCTTAAAAGAACCATTGGTATTGGCATTCTCTACGGCAGCCAGTGAAGCGGCGTTGCCGATTGCCATGGAAAAATTGGAACGCGCCGGCCTTCCTAAACACATTGTAAGTTTCGTGTTGCCGTTAGGTTATACCTTCAACTTGGACGGCTCCACCTTGTATAGTGCGTTAGCTGTTGTATTTATCTCGCAGGTTTACGGTATTCCGTTCCCATTGGAATTACAGTTGTTGATGCTTGTTACCTTGATGCTTTCTACAAAAGGCATCGCCGCGGTACCGGGTGCATCTCTTATCGTAATTGCCGGTACGGCGGCCGCTTTCGGTTTGCCGGTAGAGGGCATTGCCATTATCCTCGGTGTTGACCGTATTCTTGATATGGCTCGCACCTTCTGTAACGTAACCGGTAACTGTGTGGCCGCAGCCGTTGTGGCTCGTTGGGAAAATGAAATCTCTGCCGATGACTTGGCTAAACGCATGAAAGAACCGTTTAGTGAGGAAGAATTGGAGAACTTAGAATTCTCGAAATAAAGTTTTCGAAATGAAATAGTTGTCGGTGCGGTAAACGGCCGTTGCATAGTTATTTTGCGGTCGCCATGATACCGATAGACACTCAAAAACCCCTATACCTATCTACTCCCGGGCTCTTTCAGAGCAAAGGTCGTGTGATAGGTATAGGGGCTTTTTTCGCTTCTTTCATAGGCATTTATGGCAACCCTGTAAAATATCTATACTCACTGGCCGTTTCAAAGCACCGGCACCGTATTTACATTTCTCAGTGGGGGGAAGGGTAACTCCTCCACGGCGTGAGATGATAATACGCTGTTGGTGCTTGTAATCACGTTTAATCGCTAAACGGCTCGGATATTTAGCTTAAAATTGAGATGATATAAGATACGAAAGGCACTATCCCATTACGCGACTCTTGCTCTGAAAGAGCGTAGGAGCATATGGGATAGTGCCTTTCGTATACCCACAATTAAAGTCTGAATATCCGAGCCGGAATCAGTGGTTTGAACGTGTTACTTCACCAACAGATATTTTATTGAACAAAATTCATTGACTTCCATTCAGTGAATGTGATACAATGTACACATAGTTCGAAAAGATTGGATGTGATGATATGAATAATCGGCAGTTGGCTGCCTTGGAAACAAAGAAAAATTTATTGGCGGCGGCTAAGAAGATTATTAGAGAAAAAGGTCTTGTAAATACTTCGGTGGCGGAGATTGCAAAAGCTGCAGGCGTTGCCAACGGCACGTTTTATACATATTTTAAACGTAAGGAAGATATAGTATATGAACTTGGCCTTGAAATATATGAGGAGCTTATAGAGAGAGCTAAGAATTATGAAGGAACATTTTTAGAGCGACTTACATTTTTTATGACGAGTTTTTCGGCAGATATCGAAAAAAGCAGTTTAAAGCTTTGCCAGGAATGGGTACGCAATACTGTGAATCCAAATTTAGTCGAAAATCCTGAGCATCGTAATAAAATATATATGGATATAAACACAGTGAAGTCTTTATTGGAAGGTGGTGTTGCTCGCGGGGAGTTGAAGGCCGATACGCCGGTAGATGTTTTGGCGCATACAATTATAGATATCTTGTATGGTCAGATGCTCTGTTGGAATATGACTGACGGTGCCTATAGTTTTAAGGAAAGAACCAAAGAGTTTTGTAATATATTTTTAAAATCGTTAATGACACCTTATATTGTGTAAAAATTGACAAAAAGGAGAGATACTTATGACTACAAAGATTCCTACAGTTACATTGAATGATGGCGTGAAAATTCCGGTATACGGTTTTGGTACATTCCGGATTCCTGCTGACGGCAGCACCTATAAAGCAGTACGTGAAGCTTTGGACTTGGGCATTCGCCATATTGATACGGCCGTTGCTTATTTTAATGAAGCAGAAGTGGGGAAAGCAGTTCGCGAAAGCGGCATTCCTCGTGAAGAAATTTTTGTTACCAGCAAACTTTGGTTACAAGATTATGGCTACGAAGCGGCTAAAAAGGGGATTGAAACATCCCTTCGTAAATTAGGCCTGGATTACATGGATTTGTATTTGATTCATCAGCCATACGGTGATGTGCCGGGGGCTTGGCGTGCCATGGAAGAGGCGAAAGCTGAAGGCAAGATTCGCTCCCTTGGTGTAAGTAATATGACGCCGAAGATTTGGAATCAGTTTGTGCCGCAGTTTAAAACGATGCCGTTCGTTAATCAGGTGGAATTCAATCCATATTATCAGCAGCAAGAAATTCGTAAGATTATGGCTGAACACGATGTAAAATTAGAAGCATGGGGGCCACTGGGGCAGGGGAATGCTAATTTGTTGAAGGACCCTGTGATTACAAAAATTGCGGATGCTCATGGTAAAAACGCCGGCCAGGTTATTCTTCGTTTCGAAGTGCAGGAAGGGATTATCGTTTTCCCTAAATCCACGAAGCCGGAACGAATCAAGAGCAATATGGATTTTTTTGACTTTGAATTGACCGAGAGCGAAATGAATGAAATGCGTGGTCTTGACACCGGTAAGGGCGTACACAACCCTGATAATGAAGGTGTAGCCGAGTTTTTACTTGCAAACTATGATGTGCATGCCAACGACTAATTAATATTTACATAGTCAAGGAGATATAGAATAAGGAGAGAAATTATGGAATACAGAGAGTTATATAATGGTGTAAAAATTCCGATGCTTGGTTACGGTGTTTTTCAGATTCCGGACCATGAAGAAGCTAAAAAATCCGTGGCAACGGCTTTGAAAAACGGTTACCGTTTGATTGATACGGCTCAGGCCTATTTGAATGAAACGGCTGTTGGCGAAGCGATTAAAGAAAGTGGCATTCCGCGCGAAGAAATTTTCATTACCACCAAAGTTTGGGTTCAAGATTATTCGTATGAAAAGACTATCAAAGCGGTGGAATTGTCGTTGGAACGTCTTGGTGTAGAGTATATTGACCTTATGCTCCTACATCAGCCAATCGGTGATTATATTAATGCGTGGAAGGCTCTTGAAAAGTTATATAAAGAGGGCAAATTGAGAGCTATCGGCATGGCTAATTGCTATCCGCACGTAATTGCTGATCTTTGCATGACATTTGAAATCAAACCGATGATTAACCAAGTGGAATTACATCCGTTTTTTCAACAACAGCTTAACCTTGATACAATGAAGGAATACGGCGTTATACCGGAAGCTTGGGGACCTTTTAACGAAGGTAAACGTAATTTATTTACCGATCCGATTTTGACGGCCATTGGTAAAAAATACAATAAAACAGCGGCACAGGTTGCTTTGCGCTGGAATATTCAACGTGGCGTTATTGTAATTCCTAAATCAGTTCGGGAAGAACGTATGCAACAAAACATAGATGTCTTTGATTTTGAACTTTCTCAGGAAGATATGGATCAAATCAAGACAATGGATATCGGCCATAGCGAAATCGTAAATCACTTTGACCCTGAATTTGTGAAGATGTTGCATAATCATAAAGTATGATAGTCGGCCGTGAGGTAAAAAGCTATCGCACAGTAATTTTTCGGTCGCAGTAATACTTTGGGACTTAAAAATCCCCCTACCTATCTACTCCTGGGCTCTTCCAGAGCAAAAGTCGCGAGATAGGTAGGGGGATTTTTGCGTTGTTATCATAAGCATTTACTGCTATGCCGAAAAATTACATCTGCAAAAAGCTTTTTCCAATCACGGCCGGCGTATTCATACCTAAGATTTGGGGCAGTGAGTAGAGAGTAAATATCCTATATTGATCTTCGGATATATAAAACAGAGCCTGCTAGAATAATTCTTTAGATTGACTTTTAATGTCGACATCCCTATAATAAGGACAAAGTTTTGATTAGGGAGGACATTAAATGAATGATAAAAAGTGGAATTTACAAACAATCGTTCTGTACGGGATTAACAGTGTTATAGGTAGTGGAATTTTTTTGCTACCGGGTTCAGCCTATGATCATTTAGGCCCGGCTAGCCTTTTGGCCTATTTATTTGTGTTTGTTTTGGTTATGTCTATTGCTCTTTGTTTTGCGGAGTGCGGCAGTATGTTTGAACAGTCCGGTGGACCATATCTTTACACGAAACAAGCATTTGGGGATTTCTTTGGGTATGAAGTAGGGGTTATGAAATGGATTGTTAGTATAATCGCCTGGGCGACTATGGCCGTTGGCTTTTCCACTGCTTTATCAGCATTGATTCCGCAAATTGCCTCTCCTGTATTGCAAAAGACTATAGCTATCGGGATAATTCTTACTTTAAGCTTGGTTAATCTTTTAGGGATAAATATTATGGCGTATTTAAATAATATTGCTACTGTAGCGAAACTAATTCCTATGGCAATATTTATTCTAGGGGGAATTTGGTATGTAGAGGGAAGCAATTATACTCCATTTATCCCGGCAGATTTGACAATTAACTCTGTGTCCACAGCTTTTATTATTGTATTTTTTGCTTTTACAGGTTTTGAAAACTTAGGTGTAGCTGCCGGGGATATGGAGAATCCAAAAAGGAATGTTCCGTTGGCTTTAATCATATCCATGTCTTTCGTATCGGTAGTCTATTTTTTCGTTCAGTTTAACTGTGTTGGTATTTTGGGCGCTGATTTAGGCGGAACGAAAACGCCCGTAGCAGATGCTATGGGGCGTGTTTGGGGGAGTAACGGCTTGTTGCTGGTAACGCTGGGGACCTTAATATCTATAGGCGGGTTGAATATTGCAAGTTCTTTTAATACGCCACGATGTGCTCAAGCATTGGCAGAAGGCAGACTGTTACCTAAATTTATGATGAAAAATAATAAATATAATGTGCCTTATATTTCGGTGCTTATTACAGGAGGATTGGCCATTTTATTAACCTTGACAGGAAGCTTTGCAGAACTAGCCGCAATTAGTGTTATCAGTCGATTTAGTCAATATATTCCGACTTGTATTGCTGTTCCAGTTTTAAGGAAAAAGAGTTTTGGTCATGCAGGTTATAAAGTGCCGTTTGGGCTATTAGTTCCGGCAATTGCAGTAGTTGCTAGTTTATGGCTCTTAGCTAATGCAGATTTATATAAATTAGTAACCGGCCTTGGTGCGATGGTTCTTGTTGCACCTTTGTATATTCTTATGAAGAAATATAGTTCAGTTGAAAATAGCCGGCCGTGAGAGGAGGGCTTATAAATGAGATTGAATTATGTAAATAATTAATTATGCTAAATAAGCATAATTGAAAAAAGGAATTTGCAATTACGATATAGAATTTACTTGTATCAGCAACTTTTGTTGACTTGTTAGTTTAGACGTATTAGTTTAGACATATTAGGGAATTCAAGTGAATTGAGAGGCTATACTATGCAAACTACGTATGAAAAAGTTGTTTCGGTTTGTTCGTATTGCGGTTCCGGTTGCCAGATAGAATTTACTGTCGATAAAAAGGCTAACCGCATAATTTCTGCAAAAGGCGCTCCGGGTCGTACCAACGAGGGGCGCCTTTGTTTAAAGGGTTTTTACGGTTGGGATTACCTGAATGACCCTCAGCTTTTGACTCGGCGTATTACGAGTCCGATGATTCGTAAAGGCGGTAAAGGCAGCCCGTTGGAACCGGTGAGTTGGGATGAAGCCATTGCCTATACGGCGGAACGGCTCAAAGCGATTATTAAAGAATATGGTCCTGATTCCGTTATGGGGGCCGGGTCGGCCCGCGGTCCGGGGAATGAAGCCGGCTATATTACGCAAAAATTTATGCGTGCCGTAGTGGGCACTAATAATGTGGACTACTGTGCGCGTATTTGCCACGCTGCGTCCGTAGCCGGCTTAAAAGCATCTATCGGGGAAGGAGCCATGTCAGTCAGTGTGCCTGAAATTGAAGATGCTGAAGTAATTTTTAACATCGGGTATAATGGAGCAACGTCTCATCCGATTGTGGCTCGCCGCATTATTAAAGCGAAAGCTAAAGGGGCGAAGATTATTTGTGCGGATCCTCAGATTTCGGAAACGGCTCGTATTGCGGATATTCATTTGCAGCAAAAAGGGGGCACCAATTTGTTGCTCCTCAATGCGTTGGCCTATACGATAATTGATGAGCATCTGACGGATGATGAATTTATCAAGGCTCATGTGAACGGCTATGAAGAGTTTGTGCCGAAGCTTGCCCAATATGCACCGGAAGCGGTGGCCGCTGAAATCGGCGTCAGTGCTCAGGCTATTCGTGAAGCGGCTCGGCTCTATGCTTCGTCGAAGCATTCTGTCATCCTTTGGGGCATGGGGATTACTCAGTTCTCTCAAGGCGTTGACAGCGTGGCGGCGTGCTCCAATTTGGCACTTTTGACCGGCAATTACGGTCATTATGCGACGGGGGTAGGTCCGGTGCTCGGTCAAAATAACGTACAGGGCACCTGTGATATGGGTATTTTGCCGGATGTCTATCCGGGGTATCAGTCGGTGACGGATGATGCGGTACGCGCTAAATTTGAAAAAGCCTGGGGTGTTTCCTTACCGTCCAAACCGGGGATTAAATTGACGCAAGTACCGGATTACGTGCTAGGTGAACCGGATCCTAAGAAGCGGATTCATGCCTACTATATTCTCGGTGAAGATCCGGCCCAATCGGACCCTAATTTGGAAGAAATTCGTGAAACCTTAAAACAGATAGATTTAGTTATCGTGCAGGATATCTTTATGAACCGCACGTCGGAATATGCGGATGTTCTTTTCCCGGCTACGGCGTGGGGTGAACACGACGCCATTTATACCTGCTGTGACCGCGGTTTTCAGCGGGTTCGCAAAGTCATTGAACCGCCTGAAGGGGTAAAACCGGATTAGGAAATCCAAAGCCTCTTAGCTACGGTTATGGGTTATCCGATGCACTATAACAATACGCAGGAAATCTGGGATGAAATGCGTAAGTTATCTCCTAAATTCACCGGCGCCACTTATGAAAAAATCGACGCCTTAGGCGGCGTACAGTGGCCTTGCTATGATGAAAGTATGGATGATAAAGGGACTATGTTCCTCCATGAAGGTGGTCATTTTGCTACCGAAGACGGTCGTGGGAATTTACTTTTCACCGATTATGAGCCGGTTAAAGAAGAAGTGGATGAAGAATATCCAATGTCCTTCTGTACCGTTCGCGAAGTAGGCCATTACTCGGCACGCACCATGACGGGCAACTGCCGCATGTTGGCAAAACTGGAAGATGAACCGGGTTGGGTAGCCATGAATCCTAAAGACTGTGAAGAACTTGGTGTGGCCCAAGGCGATTTGGTTCGTGTTCGTTCACGGCGCGGCAGTCTTATAACCCGTTGCTTGCCGACGGAACGGGTTAAACCGGGTTCGACCTACATGACCTATCAGTGGTGGATTGGAGCTTGTAATGAATTGACGAATACGGCGCTTGATCCTAAGAGTAAAACGCCGGAATATAAATATTGTGCCTGCCGTGTTGAAAAGTTGGACGACCAAGCTGAGGCGGAAGCGTATGTACAGACACAATATGCATTGATTCGGTCCAAAATGGGGATAGAAAAGGCAGGTGCCAACGTATGAATCGATTTGTAAAAGGAAATCCTTTATTTTGTTTAGGCTGCCGTACTTGCATGGTAGCCTGTGTAGTGGCTCATCGCGGTAACGGTATTTTCACGACCGATCCTGAGAGCGAAGATTTTTATCCGCGCATTCATGTGGTAAAAACGAAAACTAAGACAATGACGGTGCAATGTCATCAGTGTGAAAATGCACCGTGCGTCAAAGTGTGTCCCGTAGGGGCTTTGGAAAAGGGCACTGATAGTATTCTTATGCACGAAGAACGTTGTATTGGCTGTAAACAATGTACTATGGTTTGCCCGTTTGGCGCCATTCAAATGAAATCCGTAGCCGATGAAGGTACGGTGAGGGTAGTGGCCAATAAATGCGACCTTTGTGCAAATACGGAAGAAGGCGTACCGGCCTGCGTCAGCCATTGTCCGACTGACGCGTTGACATTTTATGAAATCGACAGTGTGCAGAACGCAGTGGATAAGAAAAATCTCCAAACAGCATTAAATGCATGGGCTGTAAAGGAGGGACAAGTATGAATCAGTTTGTATACTGTGATGTGAATCTTTGTATCGGCTGCGGCATGTGTGAACGACAATGCATCATGTCCCATTACGATTTGAAGATGACGGACGTGAAACTTAATGATCCGTTGCAACGCGCTCGTTGCAAGACCTATCGTCAGCCGGAATTGAAAGCGGCGGTTCACTGCAAGCAATGTGAAAACCCGTCATGCATGGCGGCGTGTCCGGTAGGAGCTATCCATAAACGGGACGACAAGCTGATTTTTATTGACGAAAACAGCTGCATCGGTTGTCGTGAGTGCGTACTGGCTTGTCCGTTCGGAGCCGTCCGCATGGCGCCCGTAGCAGACGGTCGGGTAGTGGCCACTAAATGCGATTTATGCGTTGATACGAAGGCGGGCACACCGGCTTGCGTCAAAGGCTGTCCGAAGAAGGCCTTGACCTTGATGAACGATGAAACATTAAAGGCATGGCTTTTATATAAACAGGAGCATTCGGCGTAACTGCATTTTGTTATATTTAGTTGTTGTATTTTTGCTATAAGCTATAATGAGAATTATGTAATAAGGCTAAAAAAGGCTCTCTTGTAAAGTACGCTGTGAGGCGACTATACAAGAGAGCCGTTTAGTTTTTACTGTTAAAAATTTAGTTTTATAGGGGTTATAGGACAAAACTTAGTACTGGGAAGCATAGAATAATTTAGGGTTATAGGGGATAGAGTTATAGGACAAAATTTGGTACCGGGGAGTATAGAATAATTTATTAGTTCTACAGAAGTCCTTTAATCCGTTCCGGATGGGTAATACATTTAAAGGAATCGGGGCGCAACACATTACAGAGGGTAATGTTATATTTTGTGCCAATTCGATGCCCAGTTCCGTCGGCATGGCACGGGAACAGAAAATCGGCACACCGATACGGTGAACTTTTTTGATGACCGACTGTGGTACACGACCGCTGAAGATTAAAATTTTGTCGGATGAATCAATCTTTTGGGTGGTTATAATGCCTAAGAGGCGATCCAATACATTGTGACGGCCTACATCTTCCGCATAGGCTACCACCTTACCGTCTTTTACAAGGGCCCCTTCATGAACGCCGTGTGACGTATGATGGGCTTTCGTGATGGAATCGAGAAGCCCACCGTAATTGCAGATTTCATCGGCACTGACCGTTAAATTGGCTTTGGCTGCCGGCGGAATGACCGGGGCCGATTCATTATAATAGGCTGTATTGTGGTTAAGCGTTACATCGATGCGATGGGAATCTGAATCCATGGCGATGTGAGCAATATCTTCTAATTGGCTGATATGACCTTCCATGAGGCAATAGCCGATGATTAAATCGCGAAAATCATGCGGTGAGGCAATGAGCGTTGTAATACGCTTGTTTTCAATAAAAAGCTTATAGGCCACTTCGTCAGAGATAGTAAGCTGTTCTTCGACGGCGCCTTTGCCTTTTTGATAGGAGATACAATTGTGAGAATTAGTGTCTGATAAAGAATACATAACAAACCTCCTTGAATGATTCGCACTATGCGGACAATATGCCGGTGAGAATGTACTTGATTCCTATATTATACATGACTTGAGTATGTTATACAATTTTTATAGGAATTTACTATGTAAAAATAGCATAACAAAAGCCCTAAGTGTGGAGACTCAGGGCTTTTGCCGTTTTGTGAAGAAGATGAAGTTTGTATAGACTATCCTGAGAGGATATATTGTAAAGTTTGAAGAAACTATCCTAAGAGGATACATTAACGAAGAGTAGAGTGACAGCAGGATCCTCAAGGAATAAAGGAATCGACTCCGTGCAAGCGGACAAGACATAAAGTGTGTCCGGTTGTATTTGGAGGTTACCTATTTGAGCCTTGGCAGAGGGATCAAAAGGTAAATTTGGAACATAGAGGAAGCTATGTTCGAGAGGATTAAGTTGAGAAGAAGAAGTTAACACAGAGTAGTTAACCTTCATTCCTTGTTGGAACATAACATTAAAATCTGTTGCTTTCCCCTTGGAGTAGGTGTGATAAGCACCATCGAAGTAAGCTACTTCGTACGGTTTTAATAGGTATGTTTCTGCTGTTTCTTTAAAAGATAGGTATAACTGATTGTTTAGCGGAGTAATTAGACGTTGATAGCCCGGAAGCAAAGTAAATTCAGACGATTCAACATCAACTGTAGCGGAACTTATCCGAATGGCAAAATCTCTCTGGCTATAAGAGCTTTGCGGAGGATAAATATAAAACTCAGTTGTGGAACCACCGGACCAATTCGAGGTGGTGGCGTCTTTACGACTAATCGCTGTAATTTCCATAGCGCCTCCTAAGCGTTCTCATCTATTCGCTACATACAATATAAGTCAGTTACGTCTAAAAACTGTCAAAAATCAAAACTTTTTTCAAAATTTGAAAATTAGATGTTTTTTTGGTTATTCTTGATGTATATTAGACGTATAAATTTAACATTCCTAATATATGTACGGGAAATATATGTGAGGAATAAGTTGTATTTTTTGAATGGAGGCAATCATATGGCTAAGTTAGTAGAATTCGTTCCAAATTTTAGTGAAGGTCGCGATAAGGCAAAAGTTGAAAAAATCGTTGATGAAGCACGTAAAATTAAAGACTTGAAGATTCTTGATTATTCCAGTGATGCCGATCACAATCGCTCCGTAGTTACCTTAATCGGTTCCCCTGAAGCGGTAACCGAAGCAGCCATCAATATGGCTAAAGTAGCGATTGAACTCATCGACATGCGTACTCATGAAGGGGCTCATCCGCGTTTTGGAGCCGTTGACGTTGTTCCGTTTACACCGATTTCCGAAGTAACCATGGAAGAATGTGTTGAAATTGCTAATAAAGTAGGTAAAGCCTATGGTGAAATGGGGATTCCGGTTTATCTTTATGAAGATGCCTGCACTAAAGAAGATCGCCGTAACTTAGCCTCTGTTCGTAAAGGGCAATATGAAGGCTTCTTCGACAAAATTAAAGACCCTAACTGGGTACCTGACTATGGACCTGCCGAAATGAATGAAAAATCCGGTTGCTCCGCTGTTGGCGCTCGCGTATCTTTGGTAGCCTTTAATGTAAACTTAAATACCAGCGACCTTGCCGTAGCTGATGCTATTGCCAAGAAAATTCGTCATATCGGCGGCGGTTTACGCTATGTCAAAGCTATGGGCGTAATGCTGGAAGAACGCAATCAGGTACAAGTTTCCATGAACCTTGTTAACTACCATAAATCCTCCGTATATCAAGCTTTTGAAATGATTAAAATGGAAGCCAAACGTTATGGCGTATCTGTCGTAGGCAGCGAAATCATTGGTACCGTACCGATGGCAGCTTTAATGATGGCCGCTGAATATTATTTACAAGTTGAAAACTTTGACATGAACCAAATTTTAGAAAAACAATTGTTAGACTAATATAGCTTCCATGATTTACAACGATTAAATTGCGTATCGCTGTGCAATGAGAGTTGAAAAAAGTCCATATTTAGTGTAAATTAAAGGGTATAAAGTTATTTATCAAAGATTAACAGCCCTACAGGAGGTGCATTTATGTTCAGCGATATTGAAATTGCGCAAGCCAATCAGATGGAACCGATTACCAAAATTGCCGAAGAATGCGGCATTTTGCCACAAGAATTGGAACAATATGGTCATTATAAAGCTAAAATTTCCCTTGATGTATTAAAACGTTTGGAAAATAAACCGGATGGTAAATTAGTTCTTGTAACTGCCATTACGCCAACTCCGGCGGGCGAAGGCAAATCCACTACCAGCATCGGTTTGGCACAAGCTTTAAACAAAATCGGCAAAAAAACTGTAGTTGCTTTGCGCGAACCTTCTTTGGGACCGGTATTCGGTATTAAAGGCGGTGCTGCCGGCGGCGGTTACGCTCAAGTAGTACCGATGGATGATATTAATCTTCATTTTACCGGTGATATGCATGCCATTACGGCAGCTAACAATTTATTATCCGCTATGATTGACAGTCATGTACATCAAGGCAATGAATTGAACATTGATGTGCGTCAAATCAGCTGGAAACGTGTTATGGATATGAATGACCGTGCTCTGCGCAACGTAGTTGTGGGGATGGGCGGCAAAGTATGCGGTTTCCCTCGTGAAGATCATTTCATGATTACCGTAGCGTCTGAAATTATGGCCGCGCTATGCTTGGCAACAAGCCTTCAGGATTTAAAAGCACGTTTCGGTCGTATCGTTATCGGCAGTACCTATGATGATCAACCGGTTTATGTACATCAGCTCGGCTGTGAAGGCGCCATGGCTATGCTCATGAAAGACGCCATCAAACCTAACTTGGTACAGACTTTGGAACATACGCCGGCCATCGTTCATGGCGGTCCGTTTGCTAACATTGCTCACGGTTGTAACTCCATTTTAGCGACTAAAATGGCTCTTAAATTGGGTGATATCGTAATTACGGAAGCTGGATTCGGTGCCGATCTCGGGGCTGAAAAGTTCCTCGACATCAAATGCCCATACGGCAATTTATTCCCACATGCCGTTGTTATCGTAGCCACTATTCGTGCGCTCAAAATGCATGGCGGTGTTAAAAAAGCGGACTTAAACGAAGAAAACGTGGAAGCTGTTAATGCCGGTTTTGTAAACCTTGCCAAACAGGTTGAAAACATCCGTGCTTTTGGTTTACCGGTATTGGTAGCAATCAATAAATTCGCGTCCGATACACCGGCCGAAATTGAGAAGTTATTACAGAAATGTGATAGCTACGGCGTAGACGTAAGCCTTAACGAATGTTGGGAAAAAGGCGGCGACGGCGGTATCGATATGGCTAAACAGATTGCAACCATGGTAGAAGGTACCGATTTCAAACCTACCACTATGTACGATAAGGAAGAAAGCATTCCGGCCAAATTGACAAAAATTGTGCAGAAAATTTACGGCGGCGACGGCGTTGAATTTACCGCCAATGCTAAAAAACAAATTAAACAGTTGGAAGACTGGGGTCTCGATAAATTACCGGTTTGTATCGCCAAAACACAGTATTCTTTGAGCGATAATCCGGCTTTATTGGGCGCACCTAAAGATTTTAACATTACCGTACAAGACGTGCGTATAGCTAACGGTGCGGGCTTTATCGTTTGCCAGACCAGCAATATCATGGTTATGCCGGGCTTACCTAAGAAACCGGCGGCCCTCAATATGGATATCGATGAGGACGGCAAAATCACCGGTTTATTCTAAAATCAGCTTGCAAAAATTCATGCATACTGAACTTAATTGGGAGGAAACACATGGAATTAAAAGCTTTATCCGTAGAAGCATTTATCAATGAAACAGGTTCCGATTCGCCGGCTCCTGGTGGTGGCAGTATTGCGGCCCTTAACGGCGCAACCGGTGCAGCTTTAATCGAAATGGTGGCAGCGCTTACCATCGGTAAAGAAAAATATGCCGCTGTAGAAGCCGAAATGAAAGACATTCAGGTAAAAGCTCATGAAATGAAAGCGCGTTTCTTGGCATACATTGATGAAGACAGTGCAGCCTTCAATAAAATTATGGCGGCGTTCAAATTGCCGAAAGAAACGGACGAAGACAAAAAAGCTCGTTCCGCGGCTATTCAGGAGGCTACCAAAGGGGCTGCTTTGGTTCCGTATCATATCGGTGAATTGGCTAATGAATTATTGCCACTCGCTGAAGCTGTTATCGTAAAAGGCAATCAAAATGCGGTTACTGACGGTGCCGTAGCTACGATGAATGCCAGAACAGCCGTACATAGTGCGTTCTTAAACGTAAAAATTAATTTAGGCAGCATCAAAGACGGAGCTTTCGTTGCCGATTTAAATCAAAAAATGGCAGCTATCGAAGAAGCTATTGATACCAAAGAACAAAGTTTATTACAAAAAGTAAATTTATAAGCCGTGAAGCAATCATAGCCTATAGTTTTACTTGAAACTTGATGGCATGGGATTTATTGCCATTTCAAAGTGATGATAAACTTTAAAAAGTAAACGAACAGAGCGGTTTTTTAGTAAACCGCTCTGTTTTTTTAGATATTTTTAACAATGTCCGGACTAAATATGCGAAAATGTAATTTTAAATATTACTCTGTAGAGTGTAAAATAAGTATTATGATAAGCACAATAATCATGTAAGATTGGTAGTATTAAAGGTGTTAGGTAACAGGATCGGTGTAGGGAGTTGAGGCTTGACTAAGAGGTCGCAGCCGTATAGTAAAACCGATCACAGGTATTTAGGTCCATAAAGGAGTGAGTTCTCTTGTTTAAAATCGTAAGAAAAATCGTTTTACATGCTAATATGTATCAATATGATATTTTGGCACCACGTTTAGCGGAGTCGGCATTACCGGGGCAGTTTGTAATCGTAAAGCACGGCGAATACGGTGAACGTGTACCGCTCACTATTACCGATTATGATCGCGAAGAAGGTACCGTGAGCATCGTTTTCCAAACATTGGGTGACTCCACGCAAAAACTCGCCAAATTGGAAGAAGGCGACTTTTTGACAGACTTCGTAGGGCCATTAGGGAATCCGACCGATTTGGCGGAAATGTCCGACGAAGAATTGAAAGAGAAAAAGATTTTATTCTTGTGCGGCGGTGTCGGCACGGCGCCGGTATACCCGCAAGTTAAATATTTAAAATCCCGCGGCTGTTCCGCCGATGTTATTATCGGGGCCCGCAACAAAGATTTAATTATCTATGAAGAACAAATGCGTTCCGTAGCGGGGAATTTGTATCTTGCCACCGATGACGGCTCTACAGGCTTCCACGGCAATGTAGTAGCCTGCATGAAAGATTTAATTGAAAAAGGCAAAGAATATAATCACATCGTTGCCATCGGGCCGATGATTATGATGAAATTCGCTACCATTGCGGCTAAAGAATTGAACATTCCAATCGTAGTGTCCTTGAACTCCATCATGGTTGACGGTACCGGCATGTGCGGTGCTTGTCGCGTTACTATCGGCAATGAAGTTAAATTTACCTGCGTAGATGGCCCTGAATTTGACGGTTACTTGGTAGATTTTGACAATGCTATGCAACGTCAAACCATGTACAAGACGGAAGAAGGTCGTAAGTTAATCCGTGAAATGGATAAAGCCAATCCAAATCCTGATTGCACGTGCAAAGCGGAAGAAGGCTCTGAAACTACAGAACTTACGGATAAGGCTAAACGCATTCCGGTGCGTGAACAGGATCCGGCCGTGCGTGCTACTAACTTTGAAGAAGTTTGCTATGGCTACAGCCAGACGGAAGCCATGCTGGAAGCACAGCGCTGCTTGAACTGTAAAGTGCCTCGTTGCGTTGACGCTTGTCCGGTTCACATCAATATTCCGGGCTTTATCCAAGCTTTAAAAGCAGGGGATATTGAAGAAGCAGGGCGCATTATTGCGCAGCAAAGTGCCTTGCCGGCTATTTGCGGCCGCGTTTGTCCGCAAGAAGAACAATGTGAAGGCGCCTGCGTTATGGGGATTCGTAACGAAGCGGTGGCCATCGGTAAATTGGAACGCTTTGTAGCCGATACTAACCTTGCCAACGGTGTTGTTTTTGGTGAAAAAGAAGCGCCTAAGGGCATTAAAGTGGCTGTTATCGGTTCGGGGCCTGCCGGTCTCAGTTGTGCCGGCGATTTGGCCAAAAAAGGCTACGACGTAACGGTATTCGAATCCTTACATAAATTGGGCGGCGTTTTGGCCTACGGTATTCCTGAATTCCGTCTCCCTAAAGATCGCATTGTAAATAAAGAAGTGGAAAACATTAAGAATTTAGGCGTTAAGTTTGAAACGGACGTTATTATCGGGCGTACCGTAACCATCGATGATTTGATGGATAAAGAAGATTTCAAAGCCGTATTCATCGGTTCCGGCGCAGGCCTTCCTAAATTCATGCATATTCCGGGCGAATCTTCGAACGGCGTATTATCGGCCAACGAATTCTTGACCCGTGCGAACCTTATGAAATCGTATGATGACAGCTACGACACACCGATTGCCATCGGCAAAGTGTGTGTAACCGTCGGGGCCGGCAACGTGGCTATGGACGCCGCTCGTACCGCCCTTCGTTTAGGCTCGGAATCCAAGATTGTATATCGCCGCAGTGAAGATGAAATCCCGGCTCGTGCCGAAGAAGTTCATCACGCTAAGGAAGAAGGGGTTGAGTTCAATCTCTTAACCAATCCGGTTGAAATTCTTCACGATGATAAAGGCTGGGTAACCGGTGTTAAATGTGTCAAAATGGAATTGGGCGAACCGGATGCATCCGGCCGTCGTCGTCCGAAGGAAATTGAAGGTTCCGAATTCGTTATCCCTTGTGATACCGTAATCATGTCCCTTGGCACCAATCCAAATCCATTGATTCGTTCTACCACTAAAGGTCTTGATACGGAATCTTGGGGCGGTATTATTGCCGATGAAAAAGGGGCTACCACCAGAGAAGGCGTATTTGCCGGCGGTGATGCGGTAACCGGGGCCGCCACCGTTATCTTGGCTATGGGGGCCGGCAAACAGGCAGCCAGTGCCATTGATGAGTATTTATCTAAATAAGTAAATGGCAAATATAGCTTGATAATATAAGTCAAAAGATGTGGCGAATAAATAGCCATTAAAAAAATAATAAAAGTCGTATAATAAGCAGTTTCTAAATTCTTGCGCTTACCTAAAAGTTTTGTTTATTTTGTGTGGGGCGAGATTTAGGAACTGCTATATTATTTTCAAGTTGATTCATAGTTATTTTGTCAAATTTTTGGTGATTTACGGATAATTAGCTAAAAAAGTCTGAAAACAATCAAAATTATAATTCAAGTTGGGTTGGATTTTCTTGGACGTTTTTCAGATTAGAATTATTTAAAATACAGGTAAGAAGGTAGTAAATATACGCATTAGTGTAATGTAAGTACCAATTGATGTATGACAAAATAATTTGTCGGTCGTAATTTTGCAAAAGGGGTGGATCTATGAATAACGCAACTGTTCAATCTGCAATGACAATCAAACTTGACTTCTCCAAGGGCTTACCGGCGAAGAAAACCTTCCAGGAAGGCATTCGTCGGGCACCTGATCGCGGTTTTCGTTTGACACCGGAACAAACCGAAGTCGCTCTTAAAAATGCGTTACGTTACATTCCGGAAGAATATCATGATGAATTGATTCCTGAATTTTTAGAAGAATTAACGACACGCGGTCGTATTTACGGTTACCGCTTCCGCCCTGAAGGTAATTTGTACGGCAAACCAATTGATGAATATAAAGGCAAATGTGTAGAAGGTAAAGCCTTCCAGGTTATGATTGACAATAACTTGGACTTCGCCGTAGCCCTCTATCCGTATGAACTCGTTACCTATGGTGAAACCGGTAGCGTATGTCATGACTGGATGCAGTATCTCCTTATTAAACGCTATTTGGAAGAATTGACACAGGACCAGACTCTTGTAGTGGCATCCGGTCATCCGGTAGGTTTATTCCGCTCCAAACCGGAAGCGCCGCGCGTAATCATCACGAACGGTATGATGGTGGGCTTATTCGATAACTTAAAAGACTGGGAAATCGCCGAAGAAATGGGCGTTGCCAACTATGGTCAAATGACGGCCGGCGGTTGGATGTATATCGGACCGCAAGGTATCGTACACGGTACATTTAATACGATTTTGAACGCCGGTCGTATGAAACTCGGTATTCCGGTAGACGGCGACTTAAGCGGTAAATTATTCGTTACCTCCGGCCTCGGCGGCATGAGTGGTGCTCAAGGTAAGGCAGCTGAAATCGCGAACTGCGTAGCCATTATTGCCGAAGTGGATTACTCCCGCATCAAAACTCGTTTGGATCAGGGCTGGATTTCCGGCGTGTCCGATTCCATTCCTGAAGTAATTAAAATGGCGCAGGACTCCATGGCGGCTAAAGAAGGTAAAGCCTATGCGTACCATGGCAACATCGTTGATTTACTTGAATACATCGCTGAACACGACGTGCACGTTGATTTGATTTCCGACCAGACTTCCTGTCATAATGTATATGACGGCGGTTATTGTCCAAAAGGCATCACCTTCGAAGAACGTACTCAAATGTTGGCTGAAGATCCGGCTAAATTCCATGGCCTCGTAAATGAAACGTTGAAAGCTCACTTCGCCGCGCTTAAAAAATTAACGGCTAAAGGCATTTACTTCTTTGATTACGGCAACTCTTTCATGAAGGCCGTATATGATGCGGGCGTTAAAGAAATTTCGAAAAATGGCGTTGATGAAAAAGATGGTTTCATTTGGCCAAGCTATGTAGAAGATATCATGGGACCTCATCTCTTTGATTACGGCTACGGTCCATTCCGTTGGGTATGCCTCAGCGGTAAACCGGAAGACTTACATAAGACTGACCAAGCCGCTATGGAATGCATCGAAGTGGATCGTCGTTATCAGGACCGCGACAACTATAACTGGATTCGCGATGCTGAAAAGAACCAGATGGTAGTGGGCACACAGGCACGTATCCTCTATCAGGACGAAGTAGGCCGTGTACGCATTGCCCTTCGCTTCAACGAACTCGTTCGCTTAGGTGAAATCGGACCGGTTATGCTCGGTCGTGACCATCATGACGTATCCGGCACCGACTCGCCATTCCGTGAAACATCCAATATTAAAGACGGTTCTAACGTTATGGCCGACATGGCGATTCAAACCTATGCCGGTAACGCAGCGCGCGGCATGAGCTTAATCGCCCTTCATAACGGCGGTGGTACCGGTATCGGTAAAGCCATCAACGGCGGTTTTGGTCTCGTGCTTGACGGCAGCCATCGCGTGGATGAAATCATCCGCTCCGCTTTATCCTGGGACGTTATCGGCGGTGTAGCTCGTCGTTCCTGGGCTCGCAACGAACATGCTATGGAAACGGCTGTTGAATTTAACAAAACCCGTGCCGGCGTAGGTCA
Source organism: Veillonella sp. CAG:933 (assembly GCF_000431435.1). Taxonomy (NCBI): domain Bacteria; kingdom Bacillati; phylum Bacillota; class Negativicutes; order Veillonellales; family Veillonellaceae; genus Veillonella; species Veillonella sp. CAG:933. The sequence goes on along the minus strand of NZ_HF986262.1, from coordinate 52,017 downwards.
TATTACGATTCCGTTCGTAGCGGACGATGCGAAAGTAAAAGCCGCTGTTGCTAAAGTGTATCCGACAGCTAAAGTAATCAAAGACTGATAGCCTATCAGCAGGCGATTGGCAGTCGAATAGCAGTCGAATAGCAGTCGAATAGAAGCTCCCTAGAGCTTAGTAACAAACACAAATGAAAGACTGTATGAAGAACGAAAGGAGCTGAATATGGGAGACCAATTATTAATAAAAAATGCCGCCCAAGTCGTAACACCGCAAGGTCATACGGCGATTAAGGGGGCATCCATGAAAGATGTTAAAATCTATGAAAATGCCTCTGTTCTCATCGAAGACGGTCACATTGTGGCCGTCGGCGATGGGGCGGAATGGGCGAAAACCGTACCGGTCGACAAACAGATTGACGCTACCGGCAAAACGGTACTGCCCGGTTTCGTAGATTCGCATACACACTTTGTGTTCGGCGGCTACCGTGCTGATGAGTTCCTGTGGCGCATGGAAGGCATGACGTACATGGAAATTATGGAACGGGGCGGCGGCATCAACAATACCATGAAGGCCACTCGCAATGCCTCAGCGGAAGAGTTGATTGAACACAGCATGGATATTTTAGAGAAGATGCTCGCTTTCGGTATTACCACGGTGGAAGGTAAGAGTGGTTACGGTATGGACCACGATACGGAGCTCAAACAGCTGGAAGTCATGAAAGAATTGGAACAGCGCCAGCCCGTAGAAATTGTGCGCACCTTCATGGGGGCGCACTCCATTCCGCCGGAATACAAAGGTCGTAACGAAGAATTCTTGAAATTCCTTGTTAAGGAAGTGATGCCGGACGTTAAAAAAGCAGACCTCGCTCAGTTCTGTGATATCTTCTGTGAAAAAGGCGTTTTCTCCATCGAAGAAAGTCGCCAGTACTTGCAGCAAGCCAAAGACATGGGCTTTGACTTAAAAATCCATGCCGATGAAATCGTAACCTTGGGCGGTGCCGAATTGGGCGCCGAACTGGGTTGCACCTCGGCGGATCACTTATTACATGCTTCAGACGAAGGTATTAAAGCGTTGGCAAATAGCGATACGGTAGCGACCTTGTTACCGACCACCGCCTTTTGTCTCAAAGAACCGTTTGCACCGGCTCGTAAAATGATTGATGCCGGTTGTGCCGTAGCACTCGCTACCGACTTCAACCCGGGCAGCGGTTTTACCAACTCTGTACCTCTTATGATTGCTCTCGGTGTTATCTATATGGGAATGACGGCGGAAGAAGCCATTACGGCTCTTACCTTGAATGGAGCTGCCGCTGTTGGGCGTGCGGATACAATCGGCTCCATTGAAGAAGGTAAACAAGCCGACATCGTCATTCTCCAATACCCATCCTACAAATTTTTGCCGTATCATACGGGCGTGAATATTGTAGAAACGGTCATTAAAAAAGGCAAAGTCGTTCATCAGGCGTGAGAACGACAAAGCCTTAATTAAGTGTAAAGCTCCGAGCTTTAGACTTAGTACCTAAACTTCAAATAAAACTTCAAACTTCTTTATACCTCGTTTAAAACACTCTTTGGTCGTTTTGGATAGCTAATATGTCAGGTTGGCTACAATAAAAATGGCTGAAGGGTGTTTTTTTGTGATTTTTTCTGTGTTGACTCATACTGTCAGTGCCAATGCGCACCATTGGTGGAATTAAGCAGGAATAAAAAAATAAATAAAGAAATTCTCTTTTGTAGCCGGGTATAAAGGGGGCGATTATGTTTCAGGTTGAATTAGAATTGGATAAGTTGATTAGTCAAGCGGTAACGGAAAATGCCAGTGATATCCATTTTGATGCCACCAAGGATGGTTTATTAATACGCTTTAGAATTGATGGAGTTCTCGATATACATGAAAAGATAGAGCAAGATGCAGCGGATAAGTTAATAAACAGAATTAAAATTTTGAGTGGTATGGACATTAGTGAAAAACGGTTGCCGCAAGACGGGCGTTGGTGTTGGCAAGGCAAAGATAAAAAAGATGTTATGCTTCGTGTTTCGTCATTGCCTTCAGTTTATGGGGAGACAATAGTATGTCGTATTGTAGGTAGCGAAAACTGTTATAAAAGTTTAGAGCAATTAGGGATGACGGAAGAAGTACGACAAATCGTAATTAATTTATTGCAAAGGCCGTATGGTTTGCTTTTAATTTCAGGACCGACAGGCTCCGGTAAAACCAGTACATTATATGCGTTACTTAGGTTATTAAATACGGTTACAGACAATGTAATTTCACTGGAAAATCCTGTAGAAGCAGATATTCCGGGTGCTATACAAGTGCAAATAAATCCAAAAGCAGGATTAACTTTTCCTAAAGCATTACGTGCTGTTTTGCGACAAGATCCTGATACGATTATGGTTGGTGAAATTCGTGATAGAGAAACCGCAGAATTAGCGGTTCAAGCAGCATTAACAGGTCATCGAGTGTTGGCGACAATACATACTAATACAGCATTAGGTGTACGAGAACGGTTATTGGATATGGGAATTGAAGATTATTTGGTACGAGCAACTTTATTGGGTGCTATAGCACAGCGCTTGGTACGAAGAAAAACGAGTTGTGGCTTTTGTGGACGATTGGCACTGTATGAATTATTAGCTTTACCGGATAATTCGGTAGATTGGACACATTGTGAACAATATGTAAGACCTACTTTATTGGAATCAGGAACGCTTGCTGTAAGAATGGGGCTAACTACAGTTGATGAAGTAAGGCGTAACGGCATTGAAATTCGGGGAGTTTAATATATTGAAGGTGAATTACTATGAGTTTAAGTGAATTGTTGCAGCGGGCCATTGCTGAAGGGGCAACAGATGTTCATCTTGAACTGCATCAGGAGCCTTATTTCCGCTTAGGTAATGATATTGTTAAGTGTAATGGGATTAAGGTATCAGATGCTTTGTTTACAGAAATTTTAAAAGCAAGTGAATGCGGCAAACTAAATAATGAAAATAGGGATAATAGTCATTTGAATGTAGTTACAACTTTGGAAAATAAAGTTAGCGATTCATTAGAAAAAGTGGCCGATGCACGTAAATTATATGCGGCATTTTCGAAAGACAGCGCTTTTTCATTTAAAAAGATTAGAGTAAGGGTTCATTTATATCAAGCTAAACAACAACGTTGTGGTACATTGCGCATTTTATATAATCAGTCACTGATGATGCCGAATGGGGAAGCAGGAAAGTTATTGCATCGTATTGTTCATTTACAAGAGGGCTTAGTCCTTGTTACCGGCCCTACCGGTTCAGGCAAAAGTTATACTTTGGCTACCTGTTTACAATGCATTAATGATGAGTGTCATAAGCATATTATTACCTTGGAAGACCCTATTGAATTTACATTCGAAAATAATCAAAGTTTGATTCATCAGCGTCAATTGGGACAAGATATGGAATCAATGGCTGCGGGCGTTCGCGATGCGTTACGAGAAGATCCGGATGTAATTATGATTGGTGAATTGCGTGACCGTGAAACCTTGGAAGCTGCATTACATGCGGCTGAAACGGGACATTTAGTATTTGCTACTTTACACACACAAAGGGCCGTAATGGCTATTAATAGGATGATTTCGGTTTTTCCGGCTTCTCAACAAGAAGAAGTGAGAGCTCAACTATCTCAAGTATTAAGAGCTGTATTATGTCAGCGGTTATTAAGATTTGATAAACAATTTGTGGTAGTTAGAGATATTTTATTAAATACACCGGCTGTAGCAAATTTGATTCGACAACGTAAAGAACCACAAATTGTATCAATTCAAGAAACACAACCGCCAATGCAGACAATGGAAATGGCAGTGGCAGCTCTTAAAGCTGAATGGGGAGAACGTAGTGAATTTAAGGAGGTTTTGGAACAGGCTTATGAAACAGTATAACTATAGGGCCTTTGACGCAAAGGGGGTGATACAAGAAGATACCATATGGGCTGAATCAAGTGAAGAAATAGTTCAAAAATTGCAATATAAAGGATGGCATATTATTGAAGTTGCAGTAATAAAATCTTCTGAAGTAAATAGTGTTAAGTGGCGGTATAAAGATATTATAGAGTTTTCATATCGTATGTCTTTATTATTAGAAGCAGGTATTTCTATACGTCGTGTTATGCAATTTCTGAGCGCTAAGCCGATAAAGCATATTCCTTATGCAGTAATTAATGAAGCTATACAGCGAGGTAATCCCCTTTCAAAGGTATTAACAGAGGTGGGGTTCCCTAATATCGGTTGCGCATTACTGCAAGCCGGTGAGGCTGCAGGTACCTTAGCGCACAGTTTTTCTCAAATTAAAGAATACTATGAGAAACAATGGGCGTGGCAACGACAATTAAGCGGAGCAGCGGCGTATCCGGCATTCTTATTGTTACTCATGATGATATTTATAGGCGTGACGGTAGTGTTTATATTACCGGCTTTTAAAAAAGTATTTATGTCTATGCAAGTACCTTTGCCATTCATTACAAAAATATTATTTAGTTTCGGAGATTTTGTTACAACTCACGTAACTTTATGCATAGGTTTATTAGGCTTATTCATATTTGGGATTTGGTGTATCTGGCAACAAGCTGATATTCGTTTAGTTGTGTTGAGATATATATGGCAACGCGGTAGTGGGCATGAATGGTTTGATTGCTTTTATTTGGCCAGAATTACAAAGGTTTGGGCGATTTTATTGGACAGTGGCTTAACAATTACAGATATGCTGACATTAACAAAATCATTATGGGGAAATCCCTATGCTACTTTATTGCAAACACAAGTAAATAATTTATTAGCTAAAGGAACTACATTTGGAGACGCTTTAAAAAAGGCCAAATTGGGAAATGAATTTCTTTGGGAGTTAATTACTATAGGTGAAGAGACTGGGGATATGGTAGCCATGCTGAATCATGGGGCTTCCTATTATGATCGATTAACTTCCCGTTATATGGCAAAATTACAACAATTAATGGAGCCTATTATGGTATCTCTTATGGGGATAGGGGTAGCTATCTTAGTTATTGCTGTTATGTTGCCTATGTTTAATGCAGTGACGGCAATGCAACATGTTTAGTAATTAGAGTGTTAGGAGGAGTTTTTTTATGGATAATGTAACAAATATTTCACTTAGAGAACGCGTTAAACAGTGGTTAGCATCGTATCATAAAACCTTACGTGATAAACGTAAAAAAGAAGGTGGTTTCACCTTAGTCGAGTTAATGGTGGTAGTAGCGATTATTGCTATTTTAGCTGCGGTGGCAATGCCACAATTTTTATCGGCCGGGGACAAAGCTCGTGATGCTAAAATCAAAGCAGACACACAGACAATTGCTAATGCGGCTCAACTTTATATGGTAGATAGAGGGACTGATGAAGTTCCTTCAGTTGAAGATTTATACAAAGCAGGCTATTTATCTGAAGCCGTTAAAACACCAAAGGGTGGAGATTATGCGGTAACATCTGAAAGCAATGCAGGTGGTACAGGTACTCATATTGTTGTAACGGCTACTGATAATACGAATGCAAATTAGACGAGAATCAGAATTTAATTATGGGGATAGTTTTAGAACGTCTAAAATAGTAAATCGGTTAAATTAATCGATTAAACTTTATAAGTTAAGTAGCATGTAAGCTCTGATGTATAAAAAGGAACGTAGTGGTTAGTATATGTGGTTACAATACAGTGTAGGTGGTATAAGTGGTGCATTGGCCGGATTAACCGGTTTCTATCTCTTAAAAGAAATTGTTATAGAACGAGAACGGCGTTCTATAATTTTGATGTTAATTTACATTCTTATAGGAATGCTCGGCGGATTAATTTGTAGCCATTTGACGGTAAATATAAAAGAAAGTCTTTTAATGATTATCTTCGGTTTCACTCTTTTTATGGGCGCTACCATCGATAAGTATTACCTGATTATGCCTGATGAGGGTGCTGTTTTTTTGCTCATAGTTGGAATAAGTCGGATATGGTTATTGGGGATTTCTTTTTTTCAAACTGTTGAAATGGCAGGAATTGTATTAGTGGGAGGATATCTATTTAGTAAATTAACAAACGACGGTTTGGGTCTTGGTGATGTGAAATGGTGTAGTGTATTTACATTATGGTTATCACCATTGGCTTTGTGGCAAGCTATTTTATTGGCGCTTATCGGTGGAACCGGTTGGGTACTTTTGTACTATCTGTATTCAGGTAAGGTACTACGTATACTGCCATTTGGTCCTTTTTTATGTAGTGCAGCAGCTATTATGTATATTTGGGAAAATTTATGGTCAATATTATGAAACATTATATAAATAATTTGAACATATATTATGGCAAAAATCATTGTAAGGGTGGATTTTTATTAATAGAAGTTTTGATTTATAGTACATTATTAATTTTATTATTGGGGATGGCACAGCTTGCTATATCAAAAACCATGAGCGAAAACTGGCAATTTGATCGAGTGAGTAGACTATTTTATTACACAATTAAGCGAACTCAATTACTTTCTTTTAATGGTGGATCCGGAACACAGGGAAGGCCACTTAATACAATATACGTAAGTGATTCGTCATATGAGGTGAATTTATATGCTACCTTATGGGGATATCAAGAAATTTTTGTGCCTAATACTATGAAGTTGGTAAATAATTCGAGAACAAAACAATCGGCATATTTAGGTAAATATGATGGGCAGAGTGATTTATATAGTTTTGAAATCTATGATTATGTATTGCGAAAATATCGAAAGTATATTTTTTCACAACAAACACCGAGAATTCGTTGGATTGAAGGAACATTCTAAAGGATATTTATATGCTGAAACTTTAGGCGGTACAATGATTGTTGCCTTATTTATCCTGACTGTTACGGCGATGATGGGGACATTAATTATTCAATGGCGAAGCGCTAAAATATCACAAGTAATAGTGCCCATTGCTATTACAGCAATGGAACAGAGTAAATATAATTATCAACAATTTGGAGAACCGGGCGAACTTCCTAAGGTAAAGGAGCCATATAGATTAGTTAGGGCAATAAATTCTAAGCATGTGCATAATATGGATGTTAAGGAGTTAGAGGTAGCAGGATATTATGGAAATCAAGAAATACTTCATTTCTCAACGTATATTTGGCAGGGAATACCGGCTACTAATAAAGAGAGGTAATTCCGGATTTTTATTGGGTGAATTGTTAATTAGTACTACTGTTATTTGTATTGCCATGGGGGCCTTATTAAGCTTAATGTTAGTCTCTTTGCAATGGGCACAACGATGGCAAATAGAAAATGAGGTTTTATTAGAAAGTATGACGATACGATTAACAATAGTTAACTTTACTAAACGTGCAGATAAGACTGTTACGGTTGGTCGTACAGGCCAATATATTCTATATGATGGTGTACGTTGGTTCGGTATTGAGGGCACAGAAGCTAGGCGTGTCTTAAGTGATGGTCAAAAACAAGCATTATCCTCACCTACCATTAGTCCGTCTTGGGGGAGGCTCATAGTGACACCCCTTATAGGGGGAAAATCATTTGAACAATTTTTACCAAAAAGTCCTATACACATGAATTGGCAAGTCGAAGTAAAGGGAACACCTAATACAATGAATGCTAATCAATATAAGATAGGGACGGATATTACGGTACTTCCTAATTTAGACTATTTTCAATATTCGCCGACAAGGAGTTGATATATTGAAGTGTCCTTTTAAGTTTAAAAACAAGCCCTGGTACTATGGGCGAAGAAAGAACAAATGCGCTAAGTCTAACAATATAGGTGGTTTTTTCACATATATGGCACTTATTATAGGGACAATATTACTCTTATTTTGGTCGGCATTGAGTGATGAAATGAATATTATCGTAGGGATTACTCATGATGAAGTAGCATTAACTGCTATGAATTATAAAGCAGAGGGTATCATTGGTTGCTTGTTACGAGAATACAGTGAGAAAGGTGATTTGATGCCTACACTTCAGGAAACAATATATGAAAATGACGATAATTATACAGCGTCATATATATTAAACAGACAGGCAAGTAATAATGAATTTAAGGTTCGATATCGTAATCGTATTACAGGGCAAATCGTACAATATTTAGTAGTTTTTAGGGAAGACCCAGGGCCGTGGCCAAAAAATATTAATGTAGATTTAGTAAGATTTTTTTAACAGGCTGTTAATGAAGGGATGGTTAGCGAATGAAATCAGAATTTATAGGGGTTGCGATGGGAGAGGCGCAAACAATTGCTATTAGTATGGCGAAGACTAAGAAGGGGATAATAATTCAAGATGCAATTGTTGAAAAACGCCAAGATTCGTTAATGAATGATTGTAAGCACTTGGTAAGCAAATATTCCCTGGAAGATAAACCTATAGGTATAACCGCTCTTGGTGAACGTCAGGATAAAGTTATGATTATTCCACCATTATCACGTCTGGAGATTAATCAGATGCTACATTGGTCGGTTCCTGAATTTGTCACATGGCCGGAAGATAGTTATTATTTTGATTTTGTAGCTATAAATTTACCAAATCAAGTTAGGTCTTCCGGGAATGATAAATTAGTATACGTAGTAGCATTAAAAAAAGAGCATATTAATGAATTGGCAACCGGTGTTTTAAAGAGTGGTGGAAACCTAAAAATTATAGATTATGCACCGGGACCGATAGCACATAGATTTGTTGAAAAAGAAGGCGCTGTAATCGGCATTATACATGAGGATATATTGGAATTAACAGCTTGGTATAACTTTGTATGTATTTGTAATCATAAAATTCCGCTTGATTCGGTTGATATAATGAAAGAATTGGAAGATTTAGAGGTAGATTTATTCAGTTATGGTATAAGTGGAATTTCCGGATTTTATTTATACGGGGATATACATGGCAATCTATCGGACGATGATTGTGAAGCTGCTTATGAGAAGTATGGTAAGCTTACTGCTATTCCTTTTGAAGAAACAAAAGAAGTAGCGAAAATGGAAAAGGTGATGTTTGAAAAATCAGATCCTTTTTTGTGGGATATGGCGACTGGTCTGGCATATCGAGGCATACAAAAAATGAGAAATTAACAACCACGCGTTGAATGATATTTGAATCATTAATAGCTAAAAATATAGTTGGCAGGTGAAATGATGTGAATTTTTTGACTTGGCCGTTTCGGTGTGAACGGTACTATAGACATCATAAAACAGCAATCATAATGATTGGAATCTTAGCCTTGTTCTTAGTAATATTCCTATGGGGATTTGGGTTTTACTTATACTATGCAAGTCAGAAACTGCATGAAGATATATACGAAATGCAAGCGGTAGGCAGCGCGAATCACGAGGCAGTTCAAAAGTATGAAAAGGTTATTCAGCAACGACTGACAAAAGATTTAAAACATAGTACCGGTCAAAGTATATTATTGCACACTGTTGATTGTGCAAATTCACAGATAGTTTTGGATACCGTTAATTTTACTGATGATGGTTTTAACGTAACTGGTATATGTACAAAACCGGAGGTCGTATTGGCGTATAGTCAACGGCTCAAGGGGAGTTTGAAAGGAGTTATTGTTAATGCAAAACAAGGAATTGATGCTAATCGTAAAATCCATACATTTCAATTATCTGGAAAGTTTGAAAAGGCTAAACCTCAACCCAAAAAGGATACACCAAATAGTCGGTAGCTACATGGTACTTACAGTTTTGGGAGCTGGTATAGTTCTCTGGTTCCATCAGGAGAGAAGTGACTTATTAGCGATACAAGAACAACAGACTTTACAAAATGAAGCAGATCAAGTTGTTGTGAGCAGTCAGGCTTACGAGATGATTATGGCGACCGACAAGAAAGAAATAACTGAAGAAGCCTTAAAGGATAAACTGATGAAATATTTGTCCGGTAAAGCATTAACAATTACAGCGATGGAAGAAACGGAGAATAAGAAGGGTAAGAGCTTATCTGTAGAAGTAACAGGAAATTTACGAGATTATTTCACATTGGTTGAAGAATTGAATGGAGATAGTCCCGAACTGCAAATAGAGCCTAAACAACTGAATAAACAAAACAATCAACTTCACATTCAGTTTGATATTATTTCTTAACCTAAAGCCGTGACTTTTGTCATGGCTTTTTTATTATGTCTCTCACCCCAAACCTAAACATTTTCTTAATTCCTTAAATCCTATTCGTTTTATACTTTTACTAAATGCTGTGATGTAGTAGAATAGAATCAAATGGGTATCGTACATAATGAGAACGGAGTAACAGGTAATTGTTCGTTGTGATTATGTATGACACAATCTGTAATAGGCGGGATTAAGTAATGAAACGAAATATAATTTTAATCGGTACTATGGGGAGCGGCAAAAGTCATTTGGGACGCAATTTAGCGGAAGCCAAAGGTTGGCAGTTCGTTGATACGGATCGACTTTTGGAACGGCGCTATAATTTGCCCATAGCCGAAGTGTATGAGAAGCTGGGCGAGAAGCTCTTTCGTTCGGCGGAACGTGAAATTTTAAAGAAAGTTTGCATGTATCATGAGTGTATTATTTCCGTAGGTGGTAATTTTCCCCTTGATGTACGGACGGTACGATATTTACAGCGGTATGCGTATATTATCGGTATTCGGGCTTCCGAGTATCGCATCGTGAAGCGGGTGAATCGTCGTATTGGTAAACGGCCGACCATGGATTATGATGATGTGGCGGGCTTTGTAGAAACGATGATGCAACGCTGGAAACCGGTGTATAAGAAGTGTGATTGTGTCATAGATACGACGTATGGTCGCACTGAAAATTTAATTGATTCAATCCACGAAACGTTAGCACGTGAAGGTGTGGAGTTCAAAAAACGACGTCCTATGGGGGTAGAGCAACATGAAAAATATTGCGATTCTAACGAGCGGCGGTGATGCGCCGGGCATGAATGCGGCGGTGCGTGCCTTGGTTCGTAAAGGGATTTACGAAGGGTTACACGTATATGGCATTAGCCGCGGTTTTGAAGGGCTTTTAAAAAATGATTTTGAATCTTTGAATCGACGTGATGTAGGGGCTATCGTCAACCGTGGCGGCACGATGCTCAAGACGGCTCGTTGCACAAAGTTTAAGGAGCTGGAGAACCAGGAAAAAGCGGCCCAGATTCTTCGGGACCGCGAAATTGATGCTCTCGTTGTTATCGGCGGTGACGGCTCTATGGCGGGTGCCATGGCGCTTGCCAAACAGGGGATTCCCACAATTACGATTCCCGGCACTATCGATAACGATATGTGCGGCACGGAATATACCATTGGTTTTGACACGGCCCTTAATACGGTCGTTGATGCGGTCAGCAAGATTCGTGATACCACGACGGCTCATGATCGGGTAGCCATCGTCGAAGTTATGGGGCGCAGTGCCGGTCATTTGGCGGTGCGTGCCGGTCTTGCGTGCGGCGCCGAAATGGTGCTTATTCCCGAAAAGCCTATGAGTCTTGATGAAGTGTGCGATCAGCTTCGCATTTCCCATAATGCAGGTAAAACGAACAGCATCATCATGGTGGCGGAAGGGGCATACCACAGTTTTGAAGTGTGCGGCTATATTAATAAGCACCTCAATATTTCCCCGAGTGTTACTGTTCTTGGCTATTTGCAACGTGGTGGCTCGCCATCCGCTCGTGATGCGGCCATGGCGGCACTCATGAGTGAAAAAGCGATTGATGCTCTCCTCGAAGGTAAGAGTAATTGTTTGACCGCTGTTTTAAACGGCAAGATTGAAATGGTGCCGTATGAAGAAGCGTGCACACGTTGTTATCCTATCAGTGAATCGGAATATGAGCTGATTTCGGTATTGGCTCGATAGGTTCATTAAGCACTCATTAGTGAAACCTATAATTATTATCGATTATATATATGAGCTGAAAAGCCCTTCTTTGCCGTATAGTCGAGAAGGGCTTTTTAATTATATGAAAATTGAGAGACCTGATTATTTTGTCTTTAAGTAAAGGAGTTAAGCACATGTGGCGGACAAAGAAATTTTGGGGGATCCTCATCCTCATATTACTGGTCTTGGGTGGCGCTTTTTATTATTTCAAAACAAAAGATAACACACAAGCGACCTCGTATACGACGGGGAAAGTAGAGCGGGGGAATATTGCCTCGGTTATTACGTCCACGGGGACTATCAACCCGACAAATTATGTAGATATTTCCACTAACGTAGCCGGTATGTTGGAGCAGGTTTTGGTTAAAGAAAATGACCATGTAACGGCCGGTCAGGTGATTGCCACCATCGATGCCCGTCAATTACAGGCAACGGCGGATGATGCACGAGCTACGCTCGAAAATGCCAAAAATGATTTAGATCGTTACAGCACCTTGGTTGCGCAAGGGGCTATTCCGCAACAGACCTATGATACAGCCCTTATGAATTACCAGAAGGCGCAGGCTGCGTATGATCGGGCAGTAGCTAATTTATCCGATACGACCATTACTTCGCCGATGGACGGCACGGTTATCGGTACACCGTTAAAAGCGGGCCAGACTATCAGTACCGGTATTTCCACGCAGATGATTATCGCAACGGTTGCTGATTTGAGTAATCTTGAGATTTATTTGACCGTTGATGAAACAGATATCGGCAGTGTGAAAAAAGGCGCTCGCGTAGATTTTACGGTGGATGCTCATCCGGGTAAAACCTTTACCGGCTATGTAAGTGACATTGCTTTGGGTACCAAAGGTAACATGGGTACGACGAGCAGCAGTGTAGTGTACTATACGGTTAAGGTAGCTATTTCGCCAAGCGATGCGTCGAACTTCTTCCCGACAATGACGGCTCGTGCTACGATTTACGGCGATGAACGCACTAACGTATTGGTTGTGCCGTTGGCCGCTGTGCGTACGGATAAAGTGGGCGAATACGTGTATGTAATTAAAAACGGTAAACCGGAACGAACCAGTGTAACAACCGGTCTTACCGGTGAAACGACGATTGAAATTGCTAAAGGTCTAAATGAAGGCGATGAAATTGTTGTCAGTGGTGATGTAGGTTCTTCGTCGTCCAAACAGAGTAACTCCGGCGGGCCTATGTTCTAGGAGGAATGCAGATGAAACAAGCAGTCATTTCACTGGAAGGAATCACCAAGACGTATGTTAACGGTAAACTGGTAGTGCCCGTACTACACGGGATTGACCTCAATATTTATGAGGGCGAGTTTACCTCCATCATGGGTCCATCCGGATCGGGGAAATCCACGTTTATGAATATTTTGGGTTGTTTAGACAGACCGACTTCAGGTTCCTATAAATTGGACGGCGAAGAAGTGGCCACGTTGAGTGATGATGAGCTCGCCTTTGTGCGCAATAAACGAATCGGCTTCGTTTTCCAAAGTTTTAACTTGTTGCCGAAGTTAACGGCTCAAGATAATGTGGCGTTGCCTATGGTCTATGCCGGTGTTCCCAAAAAGGAACGCAAAGAGCGGGCCGCCTATCTTTTGGATTCGTTGGGGCTCGGTGAACGGCTCGACCATTTACCGGCGGAACTATCCGGTGGTCAGCGCCAGCGTGTGGCTATCGCCCGCGCTTTGGCCAACGACCCGTCCATTATTATGGCCGACGAACCGACCGGTAACTTGGATTCCAAGTCCAGTGTGGATGTAATGAATATTTTTACCAATTTATATAATGAAGGGCGTACCATTATTTTGGTTACCCATGAACCGGATATTGCTACCTTTGCAAGCCGTAATATTGTGCTGCGCGACGGTTATATCGTAGAAGATAAGCAAAATCCGAATATGGCCGGTCTTCAAACGGTACAGGCTCCTACTGAATCTGTAGCCGTGTCGCCGGCAACGGCACAAAAGGCGGTTAAGTCGGTGATACCGAAAACTGTCACGGAAAAAGTAAATACGGAACAAACGAATGAAGGGGGGACGTCTCATGTATAAAGAGGGCTTTTTGATGGCCTGGGCGTCCTTGGTGGCCAACAAGATGCGTTCGCTCCTTACCATGTTGGGGATTATTATCGGCGTAGCTGCGGTTATTGCCCTCGTATCTATCGGTTACGGGGTGCGCAGTCAAATTCAGGACTCCATCTCCAGCTTGGGCAGTAATTTGCTCATGGTGTATCCGGGCGCGCCGCGGACGCCGGGCGTTCGGCCTACGGCGGATTCGCAGAAAACGCTTAAGCTTGAAGATTATACGACCATTTCTCATTTGCAGGATATCGATATGGCGTCGCCGGTATCGGCGGGCAGTTCGTATGTGGTTATTTATACGAATAAGAACTGGACGACCAGTGTTAACGGTGTAAACAGTGATTTCCAATATATTAATAACTGGACGGTTAAATCCGGTCGTTTCATTACGGCGTCTCAGGTGGAACGGCGCGAACGTGTGGCCGTTATCGGGGCTACGGTAGCGACGAATTTATTCGGCACGGAAGACCCGGTGGGTAAGGATATTCGTATTAAAAATAATCCTTACAAGGTAATCGGCGTGCTTGAAAGTAAAGGTTCCGGCAGTTTCGGTAATGACCAGGACGATGTTATCTACATTCCGTACACTACAGGGATGGAACGTTTACAGGGCGTCGATTATTTGCGCATGATTTATATCAAAGCGAAAGACGGCGTAGATCTTGATCGTTTACAGACGGACGTGGAAAATATTTTGCGTGTACGCCATAATATTAAAAATCCGGAACTCGATGATTTTAACGTTCGTAATATGGCCACCATTATGGCGACCGTGGAAGAAACAACGGCGACTATGACCTTGTTCTTAGGTGCCGTAGCTGCCATTTCGCTGGTTGTCGGCGGTATCGGCATCATGAACATTATGCTCGTATCCGTTACGGAACGTACCCGTGAGATTGGTGTGCGTAAGGCCTTGGGGGCTACGTATCGCGTTATCGTTATGCAGTTCCTCATTGAAGCGGTGGTAATCAGTCTGGTGGGTGGTGCCATCGGAATCCTGGTGGGCATCGGGGCGTCTAAGTTGATCGGTGCTTTGACGAGCATGAAGACAGTTATCTCCATGGGACCGATTCTCTTGTCCTTCGGTTTCTCCATGGCTATCGGCCTCGTATTCGGTCTCTATCCGGCCCGTAAGGCGGCTAAGTTGAATCCGATTGATGCCTTACATTATGAGTAATAGGTACAGTAAATTGTCCCTCAAAAGACAATGTACTGATTTGCATACTGTTTATTTGATGCATTGCGCTGTAGAATAAATCACGGAAGGGAGTGTAGTCGTGAGTAAAAAACAAGGAATGCGTACGTTAGTTGATTTTTTTGACAAAATGTGTCATGAACATACCTTTGATTGGTCAAAGTATACTCGTGTAACCGGTGGTGATCCCGGTCATTTGGAAATACTGTTTGACACCGATGCAGTGAGACATGGTAATTTTATCGGCAATGTGCACGGTGGTGTCTATATGAGCCTCGCCGATACGGTTATGGGTGTATCCTGTTTTACCTTGGGTAAACGAGTGGTAACACTTGAAATGAAGGGGAATTTCATCAAAGCTGTTAAAGCCGGTGAAAAACTGCGCGCCGTAGGCAATGTGGAACACAACGGCAATCATACCATGGTCACAACCGGCCGTTTATATAATACGGTGGGCGACCTTGTGTATATGAGTACCGGCACATTCTATGTAATAGACAAGTTTGACCTGCCGGAACTTCCTTGGCGGGTATAAGGCGTAAGTTTACTTGGTTATCAGGGCTGAATGTGGTCATGACGATATGACCATGTAATGAGGCCACTTAATTGTTAAGGCGTAAATAGCTTTGACAGAATGCGTAAGAGTTGATATACTTACACATAGATTAATAAAAAACTCAGTCGTACTGGCGTTTTTCAAAGTTGCTTTTTAGGTTTGACGGATGCATTGGCATGACGAGTAGACATTACGGCGATGACAAAATCGGCATTGCATAGGTGTTTTTCAGAGAGTGAAGCATTGGTGGGAGCTTCATAAATGCGATGCAAAGAGCCTTTCCTTTTGGAGCCATGGATTGAACAACGAGTAGATTCATCGTGAGACCGCGTTAAGGTTATTGAGTACTAATTAGGGTGGTACCGCGAATGTTATACCTTCGCCCCTTGCCGGGGCGGAGGTTTTTTTGTTTTAGGAGGTTGTGACGGATGGAAGAATTATTAAAATCCCTGAAAGCGCAAGCGGCGGAGCTTATTCAAAAAGCTACCGATTTGCAAGCTTTACAAGATGCCCGCGTTAAATATTTAGGTAAAAAGGGCGAAGTAACTGCATTGTTAAAAGGTCTCGGCAAATTATCGGCCGAAGAACGACCACGCATGGGCGCCTTGGTAAATACGGTGCGTCAGGAATTGGAAGCTATGATTGATGATGTGCAGGCCAAACTGGAAGCAGAAGTGTTGGCTGCTAAATTGGGCGCCGAAGAGATCGACATTACTTTGCCGGGCCGTGCTACTCGCCAAGGTCATGTACATCCGCTCACAGCTGTTAACGATGAAATTGAACGCTTTTTCATGAAAATGGGCTACACCGTTGCGGAAGGGCCTGAAATTGAAAGTGATTACTTCAACTTTGAATGTTTGAATTTACCGGCCGATCATCCGGCGCGCGATATGCAGGACTCCTTCTACATTACGGACTCCGTATTACTTCGTACCCACACTTCACCGGTACAGGCTCGTACGCTTCAGAGTCAGGAACCGAACAGCCCTGTACGCATGATTGCACCGGGCAAAGTATATCGTTGGGACTATGATGCCACTCACTCCCCGGTATTCCATCAGGTGGAAGGTCTCGTAGTGGATAAAGGCATTACCTTTGCCGATTTGAAAGGTACCTTGGAATTATTCTTGCGCCACATGTTCGGCGAAGAAACGAAAGTTCGTTTCCGTACCAGCTTCTTCCCGTTCACGGAACCGAGTGCGGAAGTTGATATCTCCTGCTGCATGTGCGGCGGTGAAGGCTGCCGCGTTTGCTCCCATACGGGCTGGCTCGAAATCCTCGGCTGCGGCATGGTTCATCCGAATGTGTTGACCATGAACGGCTATGACCCGAACGAAGTGCAGGGGTTTGCCTTCGGTATGGGTGTTGAACGTATTGCTATGCTCTTGTACGGCATCGGCGATTTACGTTTATTCTATGATAATGATATGCGTTTCTTGAAGCAGTTCTAGGAGGTACGACGATGAAAGCTAGTTTAACATGGATGAAGGACTATGTTCCTGTAGACACAACGAAACCGGCTCAGGAACTGGCCGATGTATTGACGCAGGCTGGAATTCCGGTAGAAGACGTTATCTCGATGGATCCCGGGTTGAAAAAGATTTTTACCGGTAAAATTACAGAAATTACAAAACATCCGGATGCCGATAAATTACAGGTTTGCCAGGTTGCTTGTCTTGATGACAAAACGGGTGAAGAAATTACGAAACAAATCGTAACGGCAGCAACGAATGTGGCTGTTGGTCAGGTGGTACCGGTGGCGTACCATAAATCCCGTTTGGCTGACGGCACGGAAATTAAAAAGGGTAAACTTCGTGGTGAAGTATCTGACGGTATGTTCTGTTCCGTAGCGGAATTGGGTATTCCTAAAGATATGGTTATGCCGGGCGAAGGGGAAGGTATCTACATTTTGCCGGAAGGTACGCCAATCGGCATGGATATTCGTGATGCGGTGATGCTCAACGATACTGTCTATGAATTCGAATTGACACCGAATCGTGCAGACTGCTTCTCCATGATCGGTTTGAGCCGTGAATTTGCGGTTTTGACAAACGCGCAGAATACGGAACCGACCGTTAAAGTGAATGAAAATGGTACGGATGTCAACGATATGGTAAAAATCGGCATTGATGATGCCGAATTATGCAGTCGCTTCTTGGCGCGTGTTATCGGCAATGTTAAAGTGGGACCGTCCCCATTGTGGCTCCAGAACCGTTTGCGTAACGGCGGTATTCGCCCAATCAATAATGTGGTAGACGTAACGAACTATGTTATGCTCGAATACGGTCAACCAATGCATGCATATGATTATGATAAAGTAGCCGGTCATCAGTTGACGGCCCGCGCCGCTAAAGCCGGTGAAGCCTTAAAAACGTTGGACGGTACGGATCGTGAGTTGACCACGGATATGCTCGTTATTGCCGATGCGAACGGCCCTGTAGGGGTTGCCGGTGTTATGGGTGGTCTCGATAGTGAAGTAACCGAAGCAACGACGACGATTATTTTGGAATCGGCTGTATTTAAAGGGTCCTCCATTCGTCGCACCGCTCGTGCGCTGGGTATGCGCAGTGAAGCATCCGGCCGTTTCGAACGCGGTGTCAATGCGGAATACTCACCGGTGGCCCTTGACCGTGCGGCTCAGTTGTTGCAGGAGTTAATGGAAGATATTACCGTAGCTAAAGGTGTGGTGGATGTATATCCGGCTCCGGCTGAAGCTCGTACTGTATCTTTCACGGTGGCAGCGGTTAACAGCTACTTAGGTACCGATATTTCCGCCGAACGGATGCAGGAAATTTTGACTACCTTGTCCTTCACTTGGACACAAGATGGTGATGTAATTACCGTTGGTGTTCCGTCCTGGCGCGGCGACGTAACGGTTATGCCGGATATTGCGGAAGAAGTAGCTCGTATTTACGGTTATGATTTCATTCCGAATACAACCCCATGGGCCAACCTTAACAGTGGCACCATGAGCGATAAGAAATTGCTTACGAAAGCAATTCGTCAGACCTTGGTAACCCAGGGTCTCAGCGAAATTATTACGTTCAGCTTCATGCATACGGACAGCCTCAAGAAATTACTCATTCCGGAAACGGACAGCCGTTATCAGGCGGTACCTATTTTGAACCCGATTACGGAAGAATTCCCGGTAATGCGTACGACCTTGATTCCAAGCATGCTTGATACGGCGGCGCGCAACTTGGCACAGAAAAACCATGATTTGTGGTTGTTCGAAGCCGGTGCGGTTTACGAACCGAAAGCCTTGCCGATTACTGAACTTCCTGTTGAAAAATACCATGTAAGTGGTTTTATGATGGGCAAAACGACAGATTTGCAATGGGCTCAGCCACAGCGTGACACCGACTTCTATGATGTAAAAGGTGTGCTTGAAGCGGTTCTTAAAGAACTTCGTATTGAAGCTACGATTGAACGCTCCAAAGAAACCTATCTCCATCCGGGCGTAAGTGCTCAGTATGTTGTGGATGGTACTGTTATTGCTACTTTGGGTGAAGTGCATCCGCAAGTAATGAAAGCTTACGATTTACCGGGCAAAGCATATCTCTTTGATATCGATGTGACGGCTATCTTGGGCTTGACCCGCGGACAGCTTCGTTACCAGGGTATCAGTAAGTTCCCGGGCACCGCTCGCGACCTTGCCATCGTGGCACCTAAGACTGTATCTTCCGAAGCTATCAGCCAAGTCATTTATGAAAAAGGCGGTCAGTATTTGGAACGGGCGTTCGTATTCGACGTGTACGAAGGGGCTCACATTGAAGAAGGCCATCGCAGCTTAGCTTACAATTTATCCTTCCGCAGCAATGAAGGTACTTTGACGGATGAAGATATTCAGCCGGCAATTGACGACATTTTGGCTGCGTTAGCTGAATTGGGTTGTAAATTGCGCTAATAGGAGAGATCTATTTGACTATTGTGCCAATGCAGGTCTCAATTGGCTATTAGAGCGTCAAATGGCGCCAACAGTTGCAATTTGTTTCAATTAGTAGTAAAATACATTAACTGATTAAATAATTAATAAGCCGCTATATTGTGCGATGGCACAGTATAACGGCTTATTTTGCCATATTTTTTAAAGAATGTGATATAATTCTATATAGAAATATGGCGAATTGAGTCCTTAAGGAGGGCGTATGGAATTATTGGCACCGGCAGGCACGTCGGAAAATTTTTTAGCAGCTTTAGAAGCCGGAGCTGATGCAATTTATTTAGGCGGCAAGGCTTTTAATGCGAGAGCGAATGCAGCCAATTTTGAGATAGAAGAGTTGGCTGAAGCGGTTCGCTTGGCCCATTTGTTGGATGTG
The DNA here is from genome assembly GCF_000431435.1 of Veillonella sp. CAG:933. NCBI lineage: Bacteria > Bacillati > Bacillota > Negativicutes > Veillonellales > Veillonellaceae > Veillonella > Veillonella sp. CAG:933. The sequence goes on along the minus strand of NZ_HF986262.1, from coordinate 32,020 downwards.
TCCGTATTTGTTACGGTGAATATATTAATCGGCGATGCCGAGTTAAACGATTTAAAAGAATATTTGCGCGAGTTGGAACGCATCAATGTAAACGCCATTATTGTGCAGGATTTGGCGTTAGCCGAACTGGCGAAACGAGTAGCACCGAAGCTTCATTTGCACGCCAGCACGCAGTTGACGGCCACTAACATGGGGACGGTACGTTTCTTGGAACGCATGGGGTTTACCCGTGTTGTGTTGGCTCGTGAAATGAGTCTCGAAGAAATTAAAACGATTTGCCGCGAAGCGAAAGCGGAAATTGAAGTGTTTGTTCACGGTGCCCTTTGCGTATGTTATTCCGGTCAGTGCCTCATGAGTAGCTTCATCGGCGGCCGCAGTGGTAACCGCGGTGCCTGTGCACAACCGTGCCGTTTGCCCTATGAACTTATCAATGGCGAGGGCAAGGTCATAAATACTGAAAACGAAGCCTATATCATGAGTCCGAAGGACCTTAATTACAGTGAGCATATGGCGGAACTTTTGGAAGCCGGTGTGGCTTCTTTCAAGGTAGAAGGGCGTATGAAAAAAGCGTCCTACGTGAAAGAGGTTATCGGCACGTATCGTCAGATTATCGATAGAGCGGGTCAAACCTTGGCTGAAGACCAAGAACATTTGACGGCGGGCTTTAACCGCGGGTTCTCCACAGCTTACTTGGAAAATCGTTCCGGCCGTGAAATGATTACCGCCGTGGCTCCCGGCAATCGGGGGAAGCGTATCGGTCCATCCGATGAAGGTCCAAAGAAAACAGTTTGGCAGAATTTACAGGAATTTGGCCGTAAGTACGATGTGCATGCGTATTTGGACGGACAGGAAGGCTCTGAGTCGACTTTGACACTCTTGATGGATGACGGCACGTCTGTTACGGTTAGCGGTGACTATGTGGTGCAACGGGCTCATAAGACGCCGACCAGTCATGAAAAAGTGTCGGAACAGATTGGCCGTTTAGGTACGACGGTGTTCCGGTTGGCTTCTTTATATATGCCGGAAGAGCCGTTTATGTGGCCATCCAGTGTGCTCAACCAGATGCGCCGTGATGCGGTTGCCCGGTTGGAAGATATATTATTGGCAAAACATACTAAGGCCATGGCTGAGGTGTTAACACGCATCGAAGGTGCCATTGCAGCTGAATTTAAGGACAGACCAAGTTATAAGAGTATGATGGTACGAGCCGGTAAAGCTACTCATAGCGTTAAGGCCGGTTCCTTGCCGATTGTTTCGGTGCAGCTTGATGAAGAATGGCAATTAAAACCGGCCATTGAAGCGGGGGCGCAGAAGATTATTTTCGGCGGTGACCGCTTACAGCGTAAGCCGTACAATTTAGATGTATATAATCGCGTGGTGACTATTTGTCGTGAGCATCAGATTCGTTGTGTATTGGCGACGCCGCGTATCGTTCGGGAAAGTGAAATCGAGGCGTATCGTCCAACCTTAGAGGCAATTATCACGGCTAAGCCGAATGCCATCAGCATTCACTTCTTAGGTGCCTTGGAATGGCTCCAAATGATGGGCTATGAAGGGGAGGTGGAAGGTGACAGCAGCTTGCAGCTGTTTAATAAAGAAGCGGTACGTGAAGCAGCCGAATTAGGCCTTTCAAGCGTTGTTCTTTCCCAAGAAGCCACTTTACGTCAAATTGCGGCCATCATTCGTCATAGCTCTTTGCCTATAGAATGTGTTGTTCACGGGCTTACGGAGCTCATGATTTCCGAATACTGTGTTATCAGCAGTTTTGCCGGTACCGGTTGTAAAGCCAATTGTCCGGCCCCTTGTTTGAAGGACTCTTATCGCTTGCGTGACCGCCTGGGCGAGGAATTCCCACTTCGTACGGATCCCTATTGCCGCATGCATATCATGAACAGTCGCATGCTCGATATGCGCGCGTACATTCCGGATTTGGTAAAACGAGGTATTGCTATTCTTCGCATTGACGGTCGTCAGCAGTCTAAAGAATGGCTGCGTGATACGATTGGCGCTTATCGCGGTATTTTGGCACACACCTTACCGGTACCGCCTAAGAATGAGTCCTTACCGATTACACGGGGACACTATTTTAAAGGCATTTTTTAGAGATTTTTAAACATAGATTTAAATATTGCCAGGTAAAAAGCTGCCGTTTAAGCATACGGTGGCGTAGCAAGATTTTATGGCAATATATCGGGCCAAAGTAGTCAATCTTTGGCCATGTGATTACATAGGAGGGATTGTATTACCTATGAACAGTGAAAAACTGTTGGATTTTGATGTGATTCGAGAACGATTGGCCGCCGAATGCAGCTCTAAAGTAGCGAAGGAAATGGCCATGGAGTTGGAGCCCTTAACGGATCCGATTGCCATTAAAACGGCTCTCGATGAAACGGTAGAAGCGGTCAATTCGCTAAATACCGAAATCGAACAACCGATTGGCGGCACCCGCGATATTCGTGAAGCTTGTGCCAAAAGTCGTAAAGAAATTATTTTGACTCATGAAGAATTATGGGATTTATATACCACATTGAGTGCGTATAAGCGTATGTATGCATTTTTTCACAGCAAATATATGAATTATCCGCTCTTATCATTTTGGATTCAGGATATGCCTCGTCATGACGGCTTAGAACGCAAGTTTGAGCGTGTTTTTGACAAAAAAGGTAATTTAATGGATTCCGCATCGCCTAAATTGCAGCATTTACGTACTACCATTGCGCGTACGAAAGACCGCATCAAGAGTGATTTGCAGGCGATTATGCACGATCCGAACAATCAGAAATACTTTCAGGAGGCTATCGTTACGCAGCGTAATAATCGCTATGTAATTCCGGTAAAACAGGAATATCGCTACGCCTTCGAAGGTTTGATTCACGACCGTTCGGCTACCGGTGCGACACTCTATATTGAACCGATGCGCCTCGTAAATTTGAACAATGATTTGCAGGAAGCAGAATTGGCGGAAGAGGAAGAAGTTCGCCGTATTTATAGGGAATTGTCGCAGGCCGTTCGCAAAGACAGCAATACCTTGATGGACGCCTGTGAACGCGTGTCCCATGTGGAATTCGTGTACGGTAAAGCTAATCTGGCGATAAAGATGAAGGCGGTTCCGGCCGAACTTAGCGGGGCACGGGAAGTAAAACTCTTAAATGCGCGTCATCCGTTGATTCCGGCCAATGTGGTAGTGCCCACGACGATTACGTTGGGGACGGCCTATCGAATTCTGCTCATTACGGGCTCCAATACAGGTGGTAAAACTGTAGCCATGAAGACGTTAGGTCTTTTGAGCCTCATGAATCAGGCCGGTTTATTTATTCCGGCCGAAACAGGCTCTATTTTGCCGATTTTTAACAATATTTATGCCGATATCGGTGATGAGCAGAGTATTGAAGCCAGCCTCAGTACCTTCTCCGCTCATATGACGCAGGTTGTAAAAATTTTAAAAGTAGCCGGTGCCAAAGATTTGGTGCTCCTTGACGAATTGGGGTCCGGTACGGATCCGGAAGAAGGGAGCGCCTTGGCGGTGGCTCTCTTGGAATATTTCCGTAAGCGTGGACCGCTCATGATGGTGAGTACCCACTATAATGAATTGAAACGCTATGCGTACCATACGGATGGTATTGAAAACGGACATGTGGAATTCGACGAACGCACATTGCGTCCGACCTATCGACTTCATATCGGTGTGGCCGGCAGCAGTCATGCCTTGAGTATTGCCGCTCGTCTCGGGGTGCCTCGTGAAGTTATCGACTATGCCAAACAGGCTCACGAAGGTTCCGCTAATCGCGATATGGAAGCGGTACTCAGTGATTTGAACGAACAATTGCGTCGCAATCAGGAGCGGGAACGGGCACTCAAGAAGGAACTTGATGAAGCACGGCGCATGCGCACTCAGGCTGAGCGTGAAAAGAAACAGGTTAATGATCGCCGTAAACAGATTTTGGCAAAAGCTCAAAATGAAGCGCAGCAGCTTAAACAGTCCATTCGTGTCGAAGGGGAACAGATTATTAAAGAGTTGAAATCTCAGTTTTCAGAAACGGATAAGGGCAAACGGCAAGATGCCATTACGAAAGCGCGTAAAGATATATCCGGTGTTAATGTGCCTGAATTGGAACAGGAACGTCGTACGCCGGTGAATGTAAAAGAGTTGAAAGAAGGACAGACTGTATTCGTGGTATCCTTAAATGCAGTCGGTACGGTAGCAGCCGTGCAGGGTAAGCGTATCCAAGTAAGTGTTAACGGCTTAACAGCCAATGTAAAAGCCACCGATTTGGCCGTAGCAAGCCGCGAAGAAACCAATAATTTACGCCGCAAGGAAACGGCGGTTCAACCAAAACCGCGTAAACGCGCCGGCGGTTCAGCCGTGGAACGTCAGAAACATGCGACTACGGAGCTTAATGTTATCGGACAGACAGTGGATGAAGCCAATCAGAATGTGAGTCACTTTATCGACCAGGCATTGATGGCGGGTATCTCGCCGGTTCGCATCGTTCACGGCAAGGGCACGGGTGCTTTAAGAGCCGGTATTCATCAGTATTTGAAGACATTGCCGCACATCAGTCGCTATGAAATTGCCGGCTATGATGAAGGCGGGGCCGGTGCTACTTTGGTATATTTGAAGTAGCACAGTCTTACTGATACCATATGTAGCATAGTTATGCTATAATAAGCTATATGACTTATTATTCGTAATGAGAGGTGTCGTATGAGTTTACAAGGTTCGTCTCAAAATGGGCGACAAACACGACGTAGAACGACGGCGACTAAACCGCCCAAGAAGAAATCGCCAATGCGTCGATTCCTTTGGATTGTGGGTATTTTAGTATTCCTTATAATAGCCGGAGCCGGTTGCGGCTTCATTGGTGCCACCATGTCCGATTTGCCGGAAGTGGCCAATGTTAAACCGGCTGCTTCGTCGCAGATCTACGATGTGCATGGCAATTTGATTACAACTGTCCATGCTACTGAAAACCGGTTACCGGTGAAGTTATCACAGGTTCCGAAAGATTTACAAAATGCATTTATTGCCACTGAAGATAATCGTTTCTATAGTCACCATGGCGTAGACCCTATCGGGATTATGCGTGCTATTTGGGTTAATATTGCCCATGACGGTGTGGCCGAAGGCGGTAGTACTATTACGCAACAGCTGGCTCGTAATGCGTTTTTAACTCAGGATCGTACGTTAAAACGTAAGATTATGGAAGCGATGTTGGCCATTCGTATTGAGCAGTATTATACGAAACAAGAAATCCTCGAAATGTATTTGAATCAAATATATTTCGGTCAAGGTGCTTACGGTGTACAGGCAGCAGCCCATGTATACTTTGGCAAAAATGTTCAGGATTTGGATTTGGCACAATCGGCTATGCTCGCCGGCTTGCCACAAAGTCCTAACTATTATTCGCCGCTTACCAACTACAAAGCGGGTAAAGCGCGTCAGGCTGTTGTTTTGGGGCAGATGGTTAAATATGATTATATTGACCAAGCTACCGCGGATAAGGCGAAAGATGAAGACTTGGGTCTTCGTGAAAAATCCGAAGCCGCTCACAGCGATAACAATGCGTCGTACTTTATCGACTATGTTATTTCTGAAATCGCCGAAAAATACGGCGACGATGCTGTCTATAAAGACGGTTTGAAGATTTACACAACCATTGATATGAAGGCACAGGATGCAGCGGTTCAAGCTATGCATAATTTGCCGAACTTCTATACGGATGACAAAGGCTTAACACAGCCGCAAGGTGCGTTAATTGCGATCAATCCGCATAATGGTTACATTGTAGCCATGGTTGGTGGTCGTGGTGACGATTCCTTTAACCGTGCCGTATTGGCTGAACGTCAACCCGGTTCTGCATTTAAACCATTTGTTTACTTGGCAGCTATTCAGGACGGTATGACGCCGGGCACCGTTATGGACGATAAGAAAATTGAATTTAACGGTTGGAGTCCTAAGAACTATGAAGGTACCTATTCCGGTCAAATGACCTTGCGCTATGCCTTGCAGCATTCCGTTAATACCATTGCCGTACAGCTCGCCGATGCTGTAGGAATGCGTAAAGTTCTTAATTTGGCAAGCAGCTTAGGTATTACTACTTTAGATGACTCTAAAGATAATAACTTGGCCGCTGCGTTAGGTGGTTTGACAAATGGTGTTAAACCGATTGATATGGCCGTAGCCTATGGTACTTTGGCTAATGGCGGCGTTAAAGTTAAACCGGTGGCTATTACTAAAATCGTAGACCGCAATGGCCAGGTAGTGGAAGAGAACAGTACGGAAGAACAGCGCGTAGTAGATCCTAAATATGCCTATGTTATCACGAATATGCTTGAATCCGTAATGTCCGGCGGTACCGGTGGCGGTGCATCTATCGGGCGCCCGGCAGCCGGTAAAACAGGGACTACCGATGAATCAAAAGATGCTTGGTTTGTAGGTTATACACCTGATTTGGTAGCCGCTGTTTGGATGGGCGATGACTATGGTATTGAGACACTGGATGGTATTACCGGTGGTACCGTTCCGGCTGTTATTTGGCGTGATTTCATGTCGCAAGCTTTAAATGCTATGGAAATTCCGGCCAGTGATTTCACAGTTCCGCCGGGAGCAGCATCTATTGCTAACCAGGGCTATGCGCCGGTGGCTCCAAAGGTAGATCCGAAAGCTAAAGATAAGGACAAAGATAAAAAAGATGCTAAGGATAAGGACGATGCTACTGTAGAAAGTACTGACAATTCGGCAGAAAGCAGTTCCGACTCCGATAGCAGCAAATCCGGATCCGGCAGTTCCCGTAGTTCCGGAGGCGGTGCGTCTAAGTCCGGTAAAAGTGAATAATTAATTTTAAAGTACATATACATGCCTGTTTGGGGCATTCGAGGAGGAAGATTGATGAAGACATTGGAAGAACAGTTGCGTCTGATTAAACACGGCGTGGAGAATTTACTTCCTGAAGAAGATTTTAAGAAGAAATTGGCAAAATCCATTGCTGAAAACAAACCGTTAACGATTAAGCTGGGCCTTGACCCAACGGCACCAGATATTCATTTGGGCCATACGGTTGTTTTGCGCAAATTAAAAACCTTCCAAGATTTAGGTCATCAAATCGTAATTTTAATTGGTGATTTTACGGCTCGCATCGGTGACCCTACCGGTAAAAGTGCAACCCGTCCGCCATTGGATGAAGCGGCAGTTGCTCATAATGCGGCTACTTATAAAGAGCAAATCTTTAAAGTATTGGATGAGTCCAAAACTAAAGTGGTTTACAACAGTGAATGGCTCAGCAAATTATCCTTTGAAGATGTTTTGAAACTGGCTGCTAAATATACAGTAGCGCGTATGTTAGAACGCGATGATTTCCAAAAACGTTACAGCGAAGGTCGTGCTATCGGTGTTCATGAATTCATGTACCCCTTGATGCAGGGTTACGACTCTGTTGCTTTACATGCAGACATTGAATTTGGCGGTACGGACCAAACTTTCAACTTGCTAATGGGTCGCCATTTACAGGAAGAATATGGTCAGGAGCCTCAAACTATCATTACTATGCCTATTTTGGAAGGCCTTGACGGTGTTCAGAAAATGAGTAAATCCTTGGGCAACTACATCGGCATCAGCGAACCGGCTACGGAAATGTACGGTAAAGCCATGTCCATTCCTGACGAGCTCATGATGCGTTACTTCATGCTCGTTACGGATATGTCCATCGAAGATCAGGAAGAATTGGCAAAAGCCTTAGAAAACGGCACAGCTCATCCGCGCGATACGAAGATGAAATTGGCACATACCATTGTGCGCTTGTATCATGGTGAAGAAGCAGCTAATGAAGCACAGGAACAATTTATCCGCGTTTTCCAAAAACACGATTTACCGACTGATATTCCTGAATACGCTATGGCTAAACCAACCGAACCTGTATATGTACCACAATTGTTGACCGATGCAGGTCTTACTGCCTCGAACAGTGAAGCCCGTCGCTCCATTAAAGCCGGTGCGTTCAAAATCAACGGTGAAAAATGCAGTGATGAAAATATCGAACTCGCTGAAGATATGGTTCTTCAGGTGGGTAAACGTAAATTTATCAAAATTAAATTTAACTAATAGTACCGTTAACCGCTATTACATTTACTATTAAATGTACCTATAGTTAATTGTATCTGCAGTTAAATGTGTTGCACTAATTGGCGCAATTATGTCAATACGTCAACAAGCTATTACAAATAGTCAAGTTAAAGAGCAATCCTTAGCGAATGTGTGCATTCCTAAAGGGTTGCTCTTTTCTTTTGCCTATCGTTTATATGTGATACACTAGCTTCTGTATATTCTATATAGTGCATCAGAATTTGAAAAAATGATTGACACACAATTAAATGTGTTATACTATTTATGTAGTTGATGTATTTCTTTTATTCAGGAGGTTTCATATAATGAATCGTGAAAATGCATATGTACTTTGGTTTGACGAATTAAAACGTGAAGATGTGGCGTTAGTAGGTGGTAAATCATCGTCCTTAGGGGAAATGACGTCCTCTACCAATGTGCCGGTACCGTATGGTTTTGCTACCACGGCTCATGGCTATCGGTTCTTTATGGAGCAAACCGGTTTAGAAGATAAAATTAAAGCAGAACTTGATAAATTAGATGATGTGGAAAACTCCGCATTACTTCGTGAAATTTGTGCGAATATCCGTAAATTAATTTGCGATGCGGAAATGCCTAAAGAGTTGGCTGATGCTATTGAAAAAGCTTACGCTGAACTCGGTGAAAAAGTTAAAGAAGAAAATCCGTTTGTAGCGGTTCGTTCCAGTGCTACCGCCGAAGACTTACCGGATGCCAGCTTTGCTGGCCAACAAGATACCTACTTAAACGTACGCGGTGCGGACGTTATCATTCAGAAAGTTAAAGAATGCTACGCCTCTACGTTTACCGACCGTGCTACTTACTATCGTGTAAAACAAGGTTTTGACCATATGACGGTTGCTTTGAGTGCGGCCATTCAGATGATGGTATTCTCCAAAGCGGCAGGCGTTATGTTTACCGTTGACCTCGTTACAGGCAATGATGAAAGCATCTTGATTGAAGGCTCTTGGGGTCTTGGCGAATATGTAGTACAAGGTACGGTTACACCGGATAACTTTACGGTCAACAAAAAAGATATGAAGATTGTTAACCGTATGATTAATGATAAAAATATCGCCTTAGTTCGTAATCCGGACGGCGATTGTGCTGAAATTGTAATTCCTGAAGAAAAAGCAAAAACTCAGGTTATTACAGATGAACAGGTTTTAGAATTAGCAACTTATGCCAAAGCCATCGAAAAACATTATGGCTGCTACATGGATATGGAATGGGGCGTAGACGAACGGGACAACAAGATTTGGATTTTGCAAGCTCGTCCGGAAACTGTATGGTCCCGCAAGAATAAAGAAGTGAAGCCGGTTGAAAAAGCAACAGATGCACCGACTACCACAACTCGTGAAATCGTAGTTAAAGGCTTACCGGCCAGTCCCGGTAAAGCTGCCGGCAAAGCTCATGTAATCCTTGATCCGGCCGATATCGACAGCTTCAAAGAAGGGGAAATCCTCGTAACGACTATGACGGCTCCTGACTGGGTACCGGCTATGAAAAAGGCAAAAGCTATCGTTACGGACGCCGGTGGTATGACTTGTCATGCTTCTATCGTAAGTCGTGAATTAGGCATTCCTTGTATCGTTGGCACGAAGAGTCGCAGTGAAGAAGCAACGCACCGTATCAGTGACGGTCAGTTAATTACGGTTGATGCCACTAATGGTATCGTGTATGACGGTATGCTTGAAGATGCGGTTAAACCGAAAGAAGAAGCTTCGGCACAAGTAGTAAGCGAATACATCCCGGTAACAGGCACTAAAGTATACATGAACTTGGGTGATCCTGATTTAGCTGAAAAATACGGCGTACTTCCATGCGACGGCATTGGTCTTATGCGTGAAGAATTTATTTGGACTACCTTCATTCATGAACATCCGTTACATTTAATTGAAACCGGCCGCAGTCAATTTGCCATTGATACATTGGCTGAAGGTATGCGCAAAGTTTGTCAGGCTTTGGCGCCTCGTCAGGTTGTACTTCGCCTCAGCGATTTCAAATCCAGCGAATACCGTGACCTTAAGGGCGGCGACAAACATGAACCGCATGAATCCAGTGCTTTACTCGGCTGGCGCGGTGCTTCCCGCTACTATGATCCTAAATACGCACCGGCTTTCCAATTGGAATTGCAGGCCATTAAAAAAGTGCGTGAAGAATATGGTTTTAAAAACTTGCAGGTTATGATTCCATTCTGCCGTACGGTACAGGAAGCTGCTGAAGTTACCCGTGTTATGGCTGAAAACGGTTTAGCTCGCAGTGCGGACTTCAAAATCTGGCTCATGGCTGAAATTCCTTCCAACATTATCTTGGCTGATCAATTTAACCAATATGTTGATGGTTATTCCATCGGTTCTAACGACTTGACGATGTTAATCCTCGGTTGTGACCGTGATAATGAAACAGTTCAACACATTTATGATGAACGCAATTTGGCTGTTCGCCGTGCTATTCATCACTTAATCGAAGTAGCTCACCGCGATGGCAAAACAGTATCCATCTGTGGTCAGGCTCCGAGCGTATACCCTGAATTCTGTGAATTCTTGGTGCGCAGCGGTATCGATTCTATTTCGGTAAATCCTGATGCGGTAAAAGCAACTAAAAAAATGGTGGCTCAATTGGAACAACGTATTATGCTTGACGCTGTGACCGGTCGTGGCCGGAATCTTGGCAATGAATTAGAGTGGTAATACTACTGTGTAATGCGACAGGAGGCTACATGTAGCCTCCTGTTTTTTATAAAAAGTATAAAAGGAGGGGCTGTTTTGCAATTAACTAAACGGCAAGACCAAATTGTACATATTGTAAAAGAAGAAGGCCCGATTACGGGGAAAGCCATTGCCGCTAAATTAGATTTAACCCGTTCTGCCTTGCGATCTGATTTGACCGTTTTGACCATGATGGGCCTCTTAGATGCACGGCCTAAGGTAGGGTATTATTATGTCGGTCAGCAAGGTGTGAGCCCTATTGCCAATGAAATTCGGCAATTTACGGTAGGTCAGGTGATGGCGCAGGCCGTAGCTGTAACGGCGGATACGAATCTGTATGATACGATTGTTACCATGTTTACCGAAGATGTGGGGACCGTCCTTATTTGTGATGACGGCTACTTATTGGGGCTTGTATCTCGTAAGGACTTATTGCGAGCCGCCATCGGTCAAAATGATCCGAAGACGATGCCGATTTCCATGATTATGACACCCGTGAGCAAGATGATTTCCTGCACCGCCGAAGACAGTGTGGTAGAAGCGGCACAGCGTATGATTGATTATGAAGTGGACTGTCTGCCCGTTGTGGAACGGGGAGAAGATGACGGCCGTCGTCGATACAAAGTGTTGGGCCGTATTTCTAAAACGACCGTAACTAAATTATTTTTAGATTGCGGTGTAAAGTAATATTGCACATTGTGATTAGACATATTAAAATAAAAAGTGAAATGAGTTCGCTTAATAGATTTAATTGAGGTGTGGCATGGAGAACAATAAAGTTATTTTTGCAATTTCCGACTCTTTGGGCGAAACGGCCGAGTCCGTAGCACGTGCGACGGCGAGCCAATTCGACAAGGAGAATATAGATATTATTCGCATTCCCTATATCAGTCAGGAAAGCCAGATTGATGATGTAATTAGTGAGGCCGCGAAGGAACAAAGTATTATTTGTCACACGATTGTATCGCCTACATTACGTCAATATTTGCATAAAGAAGCTGAAAACATGGGGATTCAGGCCGTTGATATTATGGGACCTGTTCTTGATGCAGTGGGCACCATTGCTGATACAAAACCTCGTTTGACGGCCGGTATGATTCATAAGTTGGACCAAGAATATTTTAAAAAGGTGGAGGCCATTGAATTTGCCGTAAAATATGATGATGGTAAAAATCCGTCTGGGTTTGAGAAGGCCGATATTGTTATTATCGGTGTTTCCCGTACCAGTAAAACGCCGTTATCTATGTTCTTAGCTTATAAAAAAATCAAAGCCGCCAACTTGCCGTTGGTGCCGGAAGTGCCATTGCCGGAAGAATTATTCAAAATACCGCCTAAAAAGGTAGTAGGTCTTATCATCGATCCATACAAATTAAATAATATTCGCAGTGAACGTTTACGCACTATGGGCCTTGACGGTGAAGCCAATTATGCCAATATTGCTCGTATTGAAGAAGAATTGGCCTATGCAAGGGCTGTTATGCGCCGCGTTCATTGTCCTATCCTTGATGTGTCCAATAAATCTATCGAAGAAACGGCTTCGTTTGTAATGCAGATTATTGAGCGCAATAAGCAACAGGAAGCGAGTCGCTAAAACAATACGGCATTGACGTTTGATTACGTTATGCCGTATTATTGCATTAAGTAAAACTTATTAAAAGTGAGCTATATTAAAAAGAACTGCGATAATGGATGCGTAGTTGGCTCATAGCCCGGTGGAGGGTAAATATGGCAACAGGAGGCTATATGACAATCCGAGAAGAAATTGAAGCGAGAGAAGAAGTAATTTTATCCCCTTATGCAGCAAAGAGTAAGTTTGCGGTCCGTGATCGTGAAGAGAAACCGGATTATTTGCGTACGGCATTTCAGCGTGACCGCGATAGAATTATTCACAGCAAATGTTTTCGTCGTTTGAAGCATAAGACACAGGTGTATATTGCACCGGGGGATCACTATCGCACTCGGATGACACATACCTTGGAAGTTGGTCAAATCGGCCGAACCATTGCGCGGGCGCTGCGTCTTAACGAAGATTTGGTTGAAGCCATTGCCATGGGCCATGATGTGGGTCATACGCCGTTTGGCCATGTGGGGGAATATGCACTGCGCGATATGGTGGGGCATTTTAACCATAATGAGCAGAGTCTTAGGACTTTGGAAGTTCTTGAAAAAGATGGCCTCGGGCTCAATTTAACAAAGGAAGTGCGCGATGGTATTTTGGGGCATACGGGCACGCACATACCGCTTACTTTGGAAGGTCAGATTATTCGGATTAGCGATAGAATAGCTTACTTGTGTCATGATTTTGATGATGCCCAGCGTGCGGGCATGTTATCCTCTAACGATTTGCCGGAATCGGTGCGCTCTGTTTTGGGCACAACGCCATCCCAGATGATTACGACTATGGTTATGGATATGGTACGAGAATCCATGGATAAACCGGAAATTCATATGTCGAAGGAAGTGGAATACGTAATGCATGAGTTTCGCCGTTTTATGTTTGAGGCGGTATATCGGGCTCCTTCTTTAATCCCGGACCGCAATCGGGCAGCTCATGTGGTGAAATATTTGTTTTTGTATTATTTGGATAATCCGGAACTTTTACGCCATGAAGTGGTAAGACAGGGTGTGGATCCGAATAGAATTATTACGCTGACGGATATCGTGGACTATGTGGCGGGGTTGACGGATCAGTTTGCGATTAAGTTGTTTAAGGAGATATATATTCCCAAGATTTGGGATCCGGCCAATTAGATGCGCGACTTTAAAAAGGGTCCTGTTCTCTATTCATAGGTAATGAAACAAAACACTATATCCTCACACAAACTGGCGAGTCAAGCTCGAAAAGTTTGCTTAGAGGATATAGTGTTTTTGTTTTCAAAATTATCATAGAGCCTAGAGATCAGGACCCTTTTCAGTGTCAGCGCAGTCTAATTTGGCCTGGGGGGCAAGGGGGGAATATATGTCTCCTTAAACACGGGGGGGAGGAGGGGGTAAAAAACATATCCCCTCGTAAACCGGCGAGAAGGATGGGGATAGGACTAGAGTAATGAGCAACGCGTGTGAGAAGTGGGCTGATTTAGTGGGATGAGCGGGTGGTGTGGCTCCCTGTCTGCAGCGTTGCTGCAGAGGCGGTCGCTGGTAGATTGTGAATTAGCTATAGAAATCAGCAAAGGTTAAGTTTTTGGTAATAAAAAGAGGCGACCCCTTTGTTAGGGGCCGCCTCTTTTAGAGTACATGTACCTTCTTATTTTTTACGCGCGTGTAATTTTATCGGAACGAAGGCAGCGAGTGCATACATTTACCTTTTTGGTTTCGCCGTCTACAATTGCTCGTACTCTCTGGATGTTTGGCTTCCAGGTCCTTTTCGTGCGGATGTGAGAGTGACTCACGTTCATACCGCTAGCGGTGGTTTTGCCACATACTTCGCAAAGGTTTGCCATATTTTCCACCTCCAAGCATAATTTACAACATAACATATGTATTCTATCACAAGGGGATAGAATAAAGCAAGTAGCAATTTTTAATACTAGTAACATTGTTTTACTTCGTTTTTACTACTCTTATGTTACACTATATCTTAGTTTTAAGATATAATAATATTATAGCACAGTAGGGCAAACTTGTTTTTATAAAAATGGTCGGAAGGATTAGATGGGTATGGATGAATCATTATTGACGATAAAAGGCGTAGGTCCGGGGCGCGTGAAACAGTTAAATAAGCTCGGCATTACGGATGTGTCGTCATTATTGACTTATTTCCCGAGGACTTATGAAGATCGCAGTGTAAGTTATCTTATTGGAGCGTTGAAGCAAGGCGCCGTAGGTGCTACGGAAGGAACTGTTTTAAATATTCAGGAGAAAAAGCCGCGTCGCGGTCTGTCTATTTTGGAGATTTATATCGGTGATGCGACGGGCCGTTTAAAGGTTGTTTTATTTAATCAGGGCTACAAGAAGAATTTTTACAAAGTGGGCCAGCGATTGCATGTATACGGCAAGGTTGAGTTTGCGTATGGTTCGTTGCAGATGAATACGCCCCATATTGAGATTTTGCGGGAAGGGCAAGTGGCGGAGGCCGGGATTGTGCCGGTGTATCCCCTTGTGGACGGCGTAAGTCAGTTTGTTATACGTCATGCCATTAGTAATTGGTTTACTGCCAATGACAGTTTGCCGGAGTTATTGCCAACGGACATAACGAAAGAACATAATTTTATGACGCGCTATGAAGCGTTTAAAGAGATGCACAATCCGCTCACGGTGGAGCGTTACGGTTTAGCCCGCAAGCAACTGGCTTATGAAGAGCTGTTCATCATGCAGGCGGGGCTATTGTTATTGCGGGAACGGGAGCAGGCGGAACTGGGCATTAAGATGCAGCCTGACGGTGATTTGGTGCCGGCTTTTTTAAAAGCCTTGCCATTTGCTTTAACCGGTGATCAGCAAAAGGCTTTTAATGAGATTGCCGCCGATATGGAAGATGAACGACCGATGCGGCGGCTGTTGCAAGGTGATGTAGGCTCCGGCAAAACGGTAGTGGGGGCGTTGTCCTTATTAAAAGCAGTAGAGAATGGCTACCAAGGCGCGTTAATGGCACCGACGGAAATCTTGGCACAGCAGCACTATGAAGGGCTGACGGAGTTGATGGCCGGTCTGAATCCGGTGGCCCCGTCAGGTCTGAATCCGTCAGCACCGGCAGGTACGGATCAGGGGCAAACAGCCGGTCTTGGACAGGTAAAAATGGCGCTCTTAACGGGTTCCACGAAGCCGGCGGAGCGTCAGGTTATCTATGAAGGCCTCGCAGATGGCACGATTGATATCGTTATCGGCACGCATGCGCTCATTCAGGATTCGGTGACGTTTAAAAAATTGGCCCTCGTTATTATTGATGAGCAGCACCGTTTTGGCGTGGAACAACGAGCGACGTTGCAGCGTAAAGGCCATCATCCGCATATGCTCGTTATGACGGCGACGCCCATTCCGCGCACCATGACGCTATCTATTTATGGGGACTTGGAAGTAAGCCTCATTAAAGAAATGCCACCGGGTCGAAAGCCCGTTTTGACCTATGCGGTGGACTCAACCTATAAAGAACGATTGCATCGTTTTTTTGAAAAAGAAATGACCGCCGGTCATCAGGTGTATGTGGTGTGTCCCCTTGTGGAAGAGTCTGAAAAACTGGACTTGGTAGCGGCTGAGCAGCTCTATGAAGAGTTGGCTGAAAAATATAATCGCAAGTTTGGCGTAGGCCTTGTACACGGTCGCATGAGCGCCGCCGATAAAGAAGCGATCATGGATGCTTATTACAAGGGAACCATAAAGCTCTTGGTATCTACCACAGTTATCGAGGTGGGCGTTAATGTGCCTAATGCAACGATTATGTGCGTAGAAGGGGCTGAACGGTTTGGTCTGTCGCAACTTCATCAGCTCCGAGGACGCGTTGGCCGTGGCAGTACGCAATCCTATTGCATCCTTGTGAGCGACAGTCACAGTGAAGACAGCAAACAACGGTTGGCCGTTATGACGAGTACGCAAGACGGTTTTGTAGTGGCGGAGCAGGATTTATTGCTGCGCGGTTCCGGTCAATTATTCGGACTCGCTCAATCGGGGCTGCCGGATTTACGAATTGCCAATATTTTAAAAGATATTGATTTACTGATAGCGGCACGTCAGGACGCTAAAGCTTGGCTTGCGAAGCTAGGCTTTGATGAGGCGGTAAAATTGATGAAACCTGAGCTGTTACGACGATTTGGGGAAAGTTTCCAACGAATTTTGTACAGCTGATTCAGTGTGAAATTTGATTTTGCTTTTCAATTAGCAATAAGACGATTGAATTTGAGAAAAAGCTGTATTTAAGCATGTACAGAATAGGTCTTTTAAAGTATAATAATATGATAGAAAAGTCTAGTATAGATAAAGTCGTTTCTATATTGTACAAACTCGTTTTACGATGATGGAGGTTGAGAAGAATGCCAATTATTCATGTGGAGCTTGTTGAAGGTCGTACCTTTGAACAGAAGAAAAAATTGGGCGAAGCTATTACCAACGCAACGGTAGACATTGTGGGCGTACCAAAAGAAGCTGTTAAAGTTATTTTCACTGATATGAAAAAAGATAACTTTATGGAAGCCGGCGTTATGCGCTCTGAGAAATAAGACAAGTATTTAAAAATATGTCTTGCTAAGGAAACAGAAATTAAGGAGAAAGGAAGTTACCATGAGAGAAGATAAGTTTGGTTTACGCGGATTAACATTTGATGACGTTTTATTAGTTCCGGCGGCTTCGGATGTGTTACCGCATGAAGTAGACATCACTACAAACCTGACTCGTGATATTAAGCTCAATATTCCAATGATTAGTTCCGGTATGGATACAGTTACGGAATCCCGAATGGCTATTGCTATGGCGCGTGAAGGCGGGATGGGTGTTATTCACAAAAATATGTCCATTGAGGAACAAGCTCATGAGGTGGACAAAGTAAAGCGCTCAGAACATGGTATCATCGTTGATCCGATTTACTTGAGCCCACAGAACTTATTAGCTGATGCGGAAGAATTAATGCGTAAATACGCAATTTCAGGTGTACCTGTGACTGTTGACGGCAAATTAGTCGGTATCATTACGAACCGTGATATGCGTTTTGAAAATGAATTAAATAAACCAATCGGTGAAGTTATGACGAAGGAAAATTTGGTAACCGCACCGGTAGGTACTTCTTTGGAAGAAGCCAAAGCTATTTTGCGTCGCCATCGTATTGAAAAATTACCTTTAGTTGATGACAACGGCTATTTAAAAGGTTTAATTACCATTAAGGATATTGAAAAAGCAACGAAATATCCTAATTCGGCTAAAGACAGCAGCGGTCGTTTACTCGTAGGCGCAGCCGTTGGTGTAAGTAAGGATTTATATGACCGCATGGAAGCTTTGGTAGCTGCTAAAGCGGACGTAATCATTGTTGATACGGCTCACGGTCATTCTGCCGGCGTATTGCGTACGCTTAAAGAAATAAAGAAAACATTCCCGTTTATGCCTGTAATTGCCGGTAACGTAGCAACTGCAGCCGGTACGGAAGCATTAATTGAAGCCGGTGCTGACGCTGTTAAAGTAGGTATCGGACCGGGCTCTATTTGTACGACTCGTGTTATTGCCGGTATCGGTGTGCCACAGATTACAGCTGTTTACGAATGTGCATCTGTAGGTCGTCGTTACAATATTCCAATCATCGCCGATGGCGGGATTAAATACTCCGGAGATATTGCCAAAGCCATTGCAGCGGGCGGCAATGTTGTTATGATGGGTAACATCTTGGCCGGTACGGACGAAAGTCCCGGCGAAACGGTTATTTATCAAGGTCGTAGCTATAAAGTATACCGCGGCATGGGTAGTTTAGGTGCTATGAAATTGGGTAGTAAAGACCGTTACTTCCAGTCGGAAGCTAAGAAATTAGTTCCGGAAGGCATTGAAGGTCGTGTGCCTTACAAAGGTATGTTAGCTGATACTATTTTCCAAATGGTAGGCGGTTTACGTGCCAGCATGGGATATTGTGGTTGTCATAATATCCAAGAAATGATTAATGATACTCAGTTTATCCAAATTACTGCCGCAGGTCTTAAAGAAAGCCATCCGCATGATGTTAGCATCACGGTTGAAGCTCCTAACTATAGCGGCTGATTATTGAGGTGTATTTGTTTTGCGAAATCAATTGAGCATTCTCGATGTGCCGGTTGATGTCATAACCATGAAAGAAGCAGTTCAGCGTGTACAGAATTTATATTCTGAGCCGGGGCTACATACTGTAGTCACGGTTAACGCTGAAATGGTTATGCGCGCCCGTCACGATAAAGAATTGCACCAAATTTTAAAACAAGCAGATATGGCCGTCCCCGACGGGGCCGGCGTGCTATGGGCTGCCGAGCAATTGGGGCAGCACATTCCCGAACGTGTGGCCGGTTGTGATTTGGCGGTAGCCTTATTGCAAGAAGCAGCACAACATAAAACGCCTGTGTATTTTTTCGGCGCAGCCCCCGGTATAGCGGAGCAAGCTGTAAAGAATATGGAGGCTCGCATTGGTCCTTTACAGGTAGTCGGTATCCACTCCGGCTTTTTTGATGAGCAAGAAGAAGTTGAAATTATAAAAGCCATTGAAGATGGTGGAGCTAAACTTGTCCTGGTGGCCTTAGGTGTGCCCAAACAGGAAAAATGGATTACTTCCAAACTGTCTCATTTAGATAAAGTAGTCGCTATCGGCTTGGGCGGTTCCTTTGATGTTATGGCGGGCCATGTAAAAAGAGCGCCCGAATGGATGCAACGAAATCGTTTAGAATGGTTATATCGATTGCTCAATCAACCGCAACGCATCGGCCGAATGATGGCGTTACCTAAGTTTATGTGGGCGGTGAAGCAATCAAAAAAATAGAGAGGTGGTGCAAGATGCCCACAGGGTTTATTGTTAAAGATGGTTACCCTTTTATCGGTGTAACTTTTCTTATAGCATTTCTGGTGGGATATTTTATCTCCCCGTATGTGGCGATAATACCATTTATACTGGCTTGCTTTTTTACCTTCTTTTTTAGAAATCCGAAACGGGTAATTCCAAATGATCCGGACGTGCTGGTATCACCGGCTGACGGTAAGGTAATGGAAGTAAGTGAAGTGTATGAAGATTTATTCTTAAATACTGAATGTAAGAAGGTAACGATTTTTCTTTCTGTGTTTGATGTGCATGTAAATCGCGCGCCGATGGAAGGGAAAATTACGTTCCGACAATATACATGTGGCGGATTTTTGCCGGCCTATAAAGATTCGGTCGGTTTTGAAAACGAACGTCACTCCATTGGCATTGACAATGGTAAAATTGAAATTTTAGTTACTCAAATCGCAGGATTATTAGCGCGACGTATTATATCGTGGACAGATTTAGGTAAGAATCTGGCCAAAGGAGAACTGTACGGGATGATTAAATTCGGATCTTGTACAGAAGTTTTCGTGCCTAAATCAGTAGAGATTACTGTTAAAAAAGGCGATTATGTACGTGGCGGAGAATCGATTATCGGGAGGCTGCAAAAAAATGGATAAGTCTATATTTCCAAATTTGTTTACGGCTGCTAATCTATCCTTTGGCGTCGTAGGCATAACTTTCGCGGCCCAAGGTGAATTTACGTTAGCAGCAATTTGTGTGTTATTATCCTTATTGTCTGACGGCTGTGACGGCCGTGTAGCTCGCGCGCTGGGCGTATCCGGACCAATGGGGCGTGAATTAGACTCCTTGGCGGATGTGGTTGGTTTCGGGGTTGCACCGGCTTACATGTTATACATGTATCAATTGAGTCATACCGGCTGGCTTGGCTATGTGCCTTTGTTAGCTTTCTCCGTATTCGGTGCTTTCCGTTTAGCTCGTTTTAACATTATGACCGATGAAGTACATGGTTACTTCTTAGGTTTGCCTATTCCGGCTGCCGGCTGTATGGCCGCAACCTATGTTTTATCCGGCATTCGTTTACCGGAATGGCTTTTGATGGTTTTAATGGTGGTAGTCGGCTATTTAATGGTAAGTCGCGTGCATCATCCGGATTTTAAAGGCAAGGGGGCCGATCCGGTAAATACATTGGCTTTAATTATTGTTGCGATTCTTGGCGTGTTAGCTTTAGTGTGGGATTGGCATTCATGGCCGGTTCTTATCTTTGCCCTGTACGCCGTATTTGGTATTTGTAACACAACTATTAATCTTGTAAAACGGTGAGGTGAAGGACGTAAATGGATTATATTCTTGACCTTCTCATGATTCCGCTACAGGTAATAATCGTATTCTATACGCTTTATTATTTCGTGTTGGCCGTAGCGGGCATGTGGCGAAGGAAAGAAAAAAAGAATTATACGCCTAAGAACTCATTTGCCATTATTGTATGTGCTCATAATGAAGAGGCCGTTGTCGGTCAATTGGTAGAGAATTTGAAGATTCTTGACTATCCGAAA
Source organism: Veillonella sp. CAG:933 (assembly GCF_000431435.1). Lineage (NCBI taxonomy): Bacteria > Bacillati > Bacillota > Negativicutes > Veillonellales > Veillonellaceae > Veillonella > Veillonella sp. CAG:933. The sequence continues at coordinate 11,230 of NZ_HF986262.1, read as the reverse complement.
GAGCTGTACGATATTTTTGTAGTAGCTGATAATTGTACCGACAAGACAGCTGAAATAGCTCGCAATGCCGGTGCGATTGTGCATGAGCGTGAAAATAAAGAAGAGGTAGGTAAGGGCTATGCCATGGGCTGGATGTTTAACCGCATCTACGAAATGGACCGCGAGTATGATGCCTTCGTAATTTTTGACGCTGATAATCTGGTACATCCTCATTTCTTAGCTGAAATGAATTACCACTTAGAATTGGGAGAGCCGGTTATTCAAGGCTATTTAAATGCAAAGAACCCAACAGATACGTGGGTGGCAGGCACATTTGCGATTGCTTTCTGGCAAGTGAATCACATGTGGCATTTAGCTAAATATAACCTTGGCTTGTCGACCGCGCTCGGTGGTACGGGTATGTGTATCCGTACGGACATTATTAAGACCTATGGATGGGATTGTAATTGTTTGACCGAAGACATGGAATTTTCCATGAAGCTTTTGATTCATGGGGTGAAAACAACGTGGGCTCATGATGCTATCGTGTATGATGAAAAACCGTTGACCTTTATGCAATCATGGCGGCAGCGTAAGCGTTGGGCACAAGGGCATTTTGATTGTGGCGAACGCTATATTCCGAAACTGTTTGTTGAAGGGATTAAGCAGGGGAACTTACGTATTTTAGACGGTATTATTCAGATTAGTCAGCCGTATTTCTTATTGGTATCTACGTTCTATCTGATTATGACCTATATTAATGCGTACGTGCCGATTTATACGAATATTATTTACCAGATTTTACCGGTTACGGTGTGGACCATCATCGGTATCGGGCAGTATTTGTTCCCACTCATCGTATTGGCCACCATTAAAGTACCGCCTAAAGTTTGGCTCTATTATTTGGTGTACCCGCTTTTCATGTACAGTTGGGTTCCGGTAACCTTCCTTGGTTATTTGAATCGCCATGATAAAGTGTGGGCCCATACCCAGCATACACGCGGCGTTTCGCTTGGTGAAGTGAAATTGACGCGCATGGGTGATGCGGATAAATCGATAAAGAAATAAAACTGTTAAAAAGTGCCTAGTAGCGTAGGCACTTTTTTGCATATAGGATATATAGAAGAAATTATTTACTGATATATTGTTACAATATAGAAGTTAGATACATTCGTTGCTGTCAATGTTCATGCTTTTTGGTGGACTTGTATTAAAAATCTCTATATAATAATAGATAGATGGCTATTATCTTAGGAAGTGAGTAGCCTGTTTTATGGTGAAAAGAAAGGATCTATAAAAGACTATGCACATTTTATTAACAAATGATGACGGCGTATGGGCCAACGGGATATTAGATTTAGGCGCGGAACTTGCCAAAGAGCACCGCGTAACGGTGATTGCACCGGAAGTGGAACAGAGTGCCAAATCACATGCCATTACCATTCAGATGCCGGTACGGTTGCGCCGTTTTTCAGACGAGGAAGACAATCCGAGACGCTTTGCCGTAACGGGAACGCCGACAGATTGCATGAAATTTGCGTTGTCTCACTTTTTGAAAAATGACATGCCGGACATGGTAGTATCCGGTGTAAATAACGGTTTTAACTTGGGATCCGATGCTCTTTATTCCGGCACGGTAAGTGCAGCCATGGAAGCCATGTTCTATAAGGTGCCGGCCTTAGCCGTATCCGTTGAACGCTACAGTAAAAAACGGAGTGCCGAAATTATGCCGTTCATTCGTGAATTCATAGGTGAAGTATTTGAAAAACAGCAATTTAAGGGGCTGTTGAATATGAATTTTGCCAAAGAAGGTCCCGTAGGTTGGGATAATTGTGAAATCCTCGACCAAGGCATGCAGATGTATTACGATATTATCGATCCTCGTGAAGACCGTAAAGGCCGTAAATATTATTGGATTGGCGGTAACTTATCTTTTGAACCGGAAGAAACGCCGACTGACGTAGCTTCTATCAAAGAAGGTAAGGTGACGGTGGTGGCTCTTACTTGGAAACAACAGGATGACGAAGGTACAGCCCAAATGCGTGAGATTTTGGGAACGATTAAGAAGTGAGTATTGCTTTACTTGACGCTTATATATTATTGCGTTAAGATATATACAAGACGAGCCGTCATAGTGTGTGGTAACGCTAGGCTCATCTCTAGTGAAATTAGCAAATTGAGAAATGGCCTAGTCGTTACAAACGTATTAGGTCATTTTTCATTTAAGAATCAAGACCACTAAGGTAGCGAAAGCTATCATCAAGGATAAAGCTTCGAATACACTCATGATCTCACCTCCTTAACAGAGATGACCTAGTCGCACTATAACGGCTCTTGATTATTAGTATACTCCTTTTATCTCTATAATTAAAGAAAAAGTCGAAAATATGTTCTTGAGGAAAAGTTGAAAGATTATATTAAATAAAAAAGAAGCCAACCCCAATCGCTCAAAGGCGACATGATGGGTTGACTTCTCCTAATATTTTAACTATACGTGAATTATTATAAGGTGTCAAGAATGGGAAGATAGTCTATAATAAAAGTAAAATAGGTATTAAAATGTGCTAAAAAGGTGCTAAGAAGACAGGAAGAAAAGAGGAAAAGGTAGTGTCTATCTAACAAGTACATACTTGCCAATGCTATTTTATTAGTATATAATAACATATATAGAAATTTAGAAATGTAGATACAAGGCTATACATAGGCTATTAGACTATGGCTGATGTATGGCATGAAAGGATGTTTTAAATGTCAGTATTAAAAGAAGATACAAACAAGTTAATGGAGTTGTTTGAAAAAAATTGGGCGTTGGTAACGGCCGGTTCTATAGAGGACTATAATAGTTGTACTGTTAGTTGGGGGAGTTTGGGCAATATTTGGGGGAATCCCGGACAGAGTCATAAAGTGGCAACGGTATATATTCATCCGGCCCGCTATACCAGTGAATTTTTAAAGCGGAATGACTTTTTTACGGTTAGCTTTTTTGACCCGAAATTTCGTAAAGCTTTAGGCTATATGGGATCTCATTCGGGGCGTGATGGCGATAAAGCTAAAGGCGCAGGGCTGACTCCGGTTGCTTCTGGTGATGGCGTAACTTTTGAAGAAGCTGAACTGACACTATTATGTCGCAAACTGTATTTGCATCAGTTTACTAAAGAAGATTTGTCGCAGGATGTACAGGATTACTATGCATCTTTGCCACAAACTTATCCTGATTTTAAAGGCGGATGGCAACCTCATTACCAAATTATTGGTTCTGTAACAGATATAAAATAAATTATTACCTGATTAAATCATGTGCTAATTTAGTACTAAATATTGCAATAAATGGGTTTGTAATGAATATATCCCTAAAAGTATGTGCACTATTATATGCCTTACTGTTGAGGATGAGTATTAGTTTACTTGACGCTTATATATTATTGCGTTAAGATATATACATAAGACGAGCCGTCATAGTGTTTCGTAGCGCTAGGCTCATCTCTGGGTAAGATTACAAATTGAGAAATGGCCTAGTCGTTACTTAACGATTAGGTCATTTTTCATGTAGAATTAAGACCACTAGAGTAGCAAAAGCTATCATCAAGGATAATGCTTCGAATACACTCATGATCTCACCTCCTTAACAGAGATGACCTAGTCGCACTATAACGGCTCTTGATTATTAGTATACTCCTTTTATATCTATAATTAAAGATATAATCGAAAGTATGTTCTTGAGGAAAAGTTGAAAGATTATATAAATAAAAAATGCTATTTCTATGAGCGGGCAATCATCACCCAATATCATAGAAATAGCATTTTTGTGGTGCGGTTGGCGGGAGTCGAACCCGCACACCCGAAGGCACTGCCGCCTGAAGACAGCGCGTCTGCCATTCCGCCACAACCGCATGAAATATGTACTTATTGTATTACTTTTGATGTTTCATGTCAAATAAACGCGCTGTTAAAGCACATTATGCTTAGTTAGTAAATTTAGCGTTGGAGAAATTGGGCAAACGGTGAAATAGTTTCAGCTTCAAATTGTAATGATAATTTTGTATAATTACATATAGAACATGTTCCGGAATAATTACTCTGATGATAATTAAGAAGGGGTTTAAATGTCTTATTTTACTGACGTTATATAATCGGCTAAAGTTAGCCTTTATTTGGTAATAATCCAGTACGACAATTATATTGAGAATTAAACTTAATAAAGGAGACATAATATGGATATGAGTCAATTATATGAAGCTTTGCTGCAATATATAGAGAGTGAGAACTATCAGGAAATAGATGCTAAGACATTTTATCGAAAAATCTTCCCTGAAGGCATACTCGAAAAAGAGGGGGGCTCTGAAGGTAAGCCAAATGGTATTTTAGTCACTAAAGACGCATCCGGTAAGCCAACAGGCCATTCGGCGATTAGTGATGAATTGAATGAAATTCTGAATTTAGATCCGGACTCCGAAGCCGTTATGGCGCCGATTTCGTACTATGGTCAAAACTTGACCGGTCGCAATGGTGGCGTGTTACATGCATTGACGATTACCGTGCCGGTACAGAGTGTTGCCGAATTAGAACGTTTATTGGCCATATTGACGCAATCGGTTTTTCTTAAAGCGACGTATTTCGTACTTACGGGCGAGTCGATTCAACTTTACTATGTCTATGAAGAGGGCGTGGCTATGACCGGTGAAGCCCAAAAAGAGTTGATAGCTCAGAAACAAGTGTTAATTGATCGTTTTAATGAGTTACTGGGCCTAACCAAACCGATTGCCATGACACCGCTCGCCGATCGTTTACCTATTATTGGGACCGTTAGTGGCAAAGACCGTTTGCCGGTTCGAGCGTTTCAAGTTAAGTTAAAGTAAAAGTAAAAGTAAAAGTAAAAGTAAATGACTTGTAGGATGCGATAACCGAAAGATGTTTTTCAAAATTAATAGATAGCAAAAAACACAGGGCGCTTATCATTGAGTAAGCAACCCTGTGTTTCTAGTTTTCATGAGTTACGAATATATTTTTCAGTACAATCAAAAGCAATTTATGCTTCCAGCTCTTTAGCGTAGCGGCGATGTTGAATATACCAAACGCGGACTGTATAGGCAATGGACGCAGCGGTAAGGCCGCCTAAGAGGCCCATCCAGATGCCGTAAGGACCAAAGTCGAACCCAAAAGTAAAGAGCGCTGCTATCGGCGTACTCACGCCCCAATAGCAACTTAGGGCTATGATAGAGATAATTCGCACGTCTTTGTAACCGCGCAATATACCTTGAAGCGGTGTGCCGAAGGCATCGATAACAGTAAAGAAGACCGCATAGGCTAAGAAACTGCTGATTAGACCGGTCATATGAGGATCATTCGTATAGAAGCCGGCAATTTGTTCCAAGTGGGTAAAGCTGTACATACAGATTAGAATGGCGATGATAATGGCGATGCCACGGGCGATATAGGCGTATTGTTTGGCGTCGCGGAATCGTTGGGCACCCACTTCATAGCCAACGGTAATGGTAGAAGCAATACTGATACTGAGCGGAAACCCGTAGAATAAGTTAGTAAAGCTAATAGCTGCCTGATGGGCGGCAATGATTTCCGTGCCATAGTAAGCCATTAAGAGTCCGGCTAAGCTGAAAATACTCATTTCACAGAATATGGCAATACCGATAGGAACGCCCAAGGTTAACTGTTCAATTACATAGGGACTTTGAAAAGCGGGCCATTGCCTAAAGACCTTATAGTGTTTGAAGTTTTTATTAAAAAGTAAAATAATAATATAGGCTAAAAAGTTGTACCAACAGCTGATGGCTGTAGCAATGCCGGCACCGACGCCGCCAAAGGCGGGCAAGCCAAAATGGCCAAGAATCAAGGCATAGTTCAGAATTACATTGAGGACAAAACTGGATACCATAATCATCATCGAATAGTGGGTAAAGCCGTGAGCGTCTACCGAATTTCGCAACACTGTACTGCCCATGAGCGGAATAATCCCGAAGGCAATGGCTATCATGTAATCGATGGTTATAACTTGGGCATCGGGCGCCAGATTAATGAGTGTCAAAAGCGGTTTGAGGGCAAGGACACCGGCAATAATCAATAGACTTCCCAGAATGATGGCCAAATAGAGACCGTGCGTAATAATGGTGGGGATAGTATCCTTTTTTTCAGCACCTAAGAGTTGCGCAATAATAGGTGAAATTCCAAGTAAAATACCCATGGCACCGAAGAAGCAAGCCGTCCAAATATTATAGCCTACAGATACCCCGGCGAGATGCAGGGTGCTGTATTGACCGGATAGTAAGATGGCTACAAATGAGCCCGCAATTAGCGAGAACTGTGTTAATACGATAGGGCCCGCTAACCGCAAAAACAGCAGGATTTTTTCAAAAATTTTAAAGGTAGGATGCATACGAACTCCTTATCTATACAATAAAAAAGTCTCCAACTAAGCATCGGAGATTTTAAAATAATCACAAGAAAAGCGTAATATCTGATTCGCAATGTATTAATCACAACATATTACTCGAAATGTGTTCATCATGTCAATATTATTATAACTTTATTGTAACATAGCATCAGAAGATTGAAAAGTTGTTAGGCGGGAAGCGATATTGTCGAAATATCGTTAGCCGTGTATGTATTGTGATATGGAAGGATTGCTAGAGTTAAGCGATTTTTATTAAAAAGTAGGCTATAAAAATTTTCAGATTTCTATCGACAAGGTGACGATATTTCGATATAATATCTATAGTATATTGATATATTACGATACATTGATTAATTTGACGGAGGTATGATTTTGGAACTGTTTTCAGCTGCAGGATTATTGGCAATTGCAAAAATTATTGTCATCGACATTTTATTGGCCGGCGACAATGCGATTGTTATTGGTATGGCCGCCAAAAACTTACAGGAGAAGCATCGTAAGCTGGCTATTTTCTGGGGCACATTCGGGGCGATTGCTTTACGCTTAATTATGGCGTTTCTTTTTGTGGAAGCGATTAATAATATCCCGGGGTTACGCTTAGTAGGTGGTGTATTATTACTTTGGATTGGCTATAAATTGATGGCCGCCAATGAATCGTCTCATAATATTGAGGCAAAGAGCAATTTGCGCGATGCCATTATTACCATTGTAATTGCAGACGGTATCATGGGTATCGATAACGTTATCGGCGTTGTTGGTGCAGCCGAAGGCAACATGATGCTTGTACTTGTTGGTATTTTAATCACTGTACCGATTATTATCTGGGGTAGTACGATGTTCATCAAGTTGATTGAAAAATACCCTGTTATTCTCTTCTTCGGTGGCGGTATTTTAGGCTGGATCGGCGGTGAAATGATTCACGTTGACCAGTATACATTCGATTTAATTGACCCGATTAGTTTACCGTTCAAAATCGCTTGTATTATTTTAGTCGTTGGTGCTGCTTTGATTCAACGTAAATTGACAGCGAAAAAAGCTGATAACTAAGAATAAGCTAATAACTGAATAAAGAATACAAAATTAAAGGTCTTAATGTACGACTTAGTAGCTTAGTTGCGGCAATGAAATCGTTCATTAAGACCTCTTTTTATATCATTACAGAATTAATGTAGGTTCATAGAATGCATATTAAGTAATGGAACGCTTTAGTATAAACAAGACGCATACATGTATTGAGAAGTGCTATTGTACTTTTAGAGAAGATTTTCGATATACTAAAAGGGTAGTAAGTAATCGAAAAATTAAATAAACTGATATTTTTTACCATTAATTTTTACCTTAGGAGGACTATCCATGAATACGATTAAAAAAACAGCACTTCGTTTATTTGTAGCATCTGCACTTCTTTCTTCCACGATGGCTGTTAATATGGTTGTATCGGCAGCTGATGAAGTGGCAGCCAATCCGCCAACGACTATTACAGCGAATACCCAATCATCGGCATTAATTACCAATAAGGCTATGAAGCAGCGTAAGCCATTACAAATTGCGGAACAAGGTATTTTTTCGGTAGGCGGTGTGGTGTTACAAAGTGAAGGCACATTCAATCCGGAAGATCTTTGGGAAGCAACGGGAGCAGGTCAGACATTACATGCGGACCATGCGAATGTGATGTATCAGATTCCGGTAAAAGCCGATGAAGCACCGATGATTTTCTTGCACGGCTATGGTCAGTCCCGCATGGGCTGGATGACAACACCGAATGGACGTCCGGGCTGGTCCGACTATTTCCTTCGTGAAGGGCATAGCGTATTCTTAGTAGACCAACCTCGTCGCGGTGAAGCGGGTACTACCTCGGTACCGGGTATTATTACGAATAAAACATTGGATCAACGCTGGTACACACAATTCCGTATTGGTCGCTGGGAAAACAATAAATCCGTCGTGTATGAAGGTTCCCAATTCCCGAATGATGATGCTTCGGTTGATCAATTCTTCAGACAAATGACGCCGGATACCTTTATGAAAACCGATACGGGATTTGATTTTGATCCTGTTGTAGTAGGTAAAGCGTTGGCTACTACGGTGGATGAAGTAACCACCAAAACCGGTGAAAAACCAATTGTAGTGACTCATTCTCAAGGTGGCGGTCCGGGCTGGCTCGCTGCAACGTATACCAATAATATAGCCGGTATTATTGCAATTGAACCGGGTAATCCTCCGGCAGCCGGCAGTGATGCGTACAAAGCGATTGATGAAAAGAAAATTCCGGTAGTGTTCTACTATGGTGATTACATCGACAATGGCGATCCTGCTATTTCTGCTACAGCTTTTTGGCAAGGTCGTCGTGATAATGCCAAGAAATTTGCTGAAGAAATGAATGCTAACGGTGGTAATGTAACGGTTATTGACTTGCCAAAAGAAGGTATTTACGGTAATGAACACTTCATTTTCCAAGATAAAAACAGTGATGAAGTAGAGGCTCACGTGGAAAAATGGATTAAGAAGAACGTTAAATAAGCAGATTTGGCAGAACAATGGCTGAAATCCAAAGGTCTTGGCAAATAAATTTATATAAATATGGTTAATTGATAAAAAGGCCTGTAGTTTTGCAGGCTTTTTTATAAAATTATAGGCAACGCTTATTTTGCTTGCTATAATAAAAACAGGAAATAAATTTTCGTAGTTAATATGAAGGTATTGCTGATTAGTGGAATCTTAATGGTTGTATACTAATCGGGGCCGTACCGGTAAGGAGATACTATGGAATACGTAAAATTAGGCCGCACCGGTCTTGATGTTTCTAAATTGGCATTGGGTTGTATGAGTTATGGCGCACCGGTAAGTGAACAGTTTTGTTGGGTTTTGGAAGAACCGGAAGCCCGTAAAGTCATCAAACATGCGGTTAATCAGGGAATTAACTTCTTTGATACGGCGAATTGCTATAGTAATGGCGTGAGTGAAGAGATTTTGGGCCGTGCCGTTAAGGATTTTATGCATCGCGAAGATGTGGTAATTTCGACTAAAGTATTTGTGGAAATGCGTAACCGTCCGAATGGCGGTGGTTTGTCTCGCAAAGAAATTATGTATGAAGTAGAACAAAGTTTACGCCGTTTAGGCCTTGATTATGTGGATATTTTGTACATTCATCGTTGGGACTATAACACGCCGATTGAAGAAACGATGCGCGCTCTTAATGATTTGGTGACCGATGGCAAAGTTCGTTATTTGGGCGCCAGTGCCATGTATGCATGGCAGTTCCAAAAGGCACAATATACGGCGGAGCGTCATGGTTGGGTGCCGTTTGTAGCCATGCAGAATCACTATAATTTGTTATATCGTGAAGAAGAACGTGAAATGATTCCTTTGTGTAAGGATATGGGCGTTGGCTTAACGCCATATAGCCCGTTGGCAGCCGGTCGCCTCAGTCGTGACTGGACGGCTACTACGACGAGAGCGGAACTCGATAAATTTGCTAAAGGCAAGTACGATAGCACGAAGGATACGGATAAAATTATCGTTGATCGTGTCGGTGAATTGGCTGAGCGTTACGGTACAACGCGTACCGGCATTGCTTTGGCTTGGCAATGGCATAAGGGCGTAGTAGCACCGATTATTGGGCCGACTAAGGAAAAATATATTGATGATGCGGTGGCCGCTATCGACGTCAAGTTAAGCGACGAAGATGTGGCGTATTTGGAAGAACCGTATGTACCTCATAAGGTTATGGGTGCCCGTTAAAAACTCTTAGGTGAGGACATGAAAAGGCTCGTATTAGAGCGACAAACCTCGTATTATTGAGCGGGTACAACCTATAAAAAAGAGTAGTCACGTTGATTGACCGGGCCTTTCTTGAGAGAGGAGGGCTAAGTACAGTACAACATGACTACTCTTTTCACATAGAGAATAAAAATATGGACATAGGTTTAGCACAAAACGTGTTGCATGTCACCTATAATTCTATTAATTGAAGGATTTATAGAAGCGAGGCATCACCGGTGACGAAACAGTTTATAAAATACGTAGAAAAATTGGTGTAGAACGAAGGCGGGGGATAATTATGAAAATTAAGGCGCTATGCAGAGTGTATACTTGCGAGATTATGGTGGCAATCTAATTGAAATTAGTTCTTATAATGAAATATAGAGAAATTTAAATATAGTTGTTGACAAGGTCGGAAAAGCGCTATATAATGTACATGTAATCATAGTTATTACTAGTTAAAACGAATCAGTATTAATCGCGGTATTAAGCGGTTAGTGTTGTTGTGTTAAAGGTACCGTATTAGATTTTTGGGCGGTACATGTGTTTAGATAATGTTTCAACAAAACGAAAGAGAGTGACAAACATGGACATTTTATTGAAAAACTTATTCCGTTACCAAGATCAAGGCTTATTATTTTATCGTATTGTTTTTGGTTTATCGATGATGGCACACGGCTATTTCAAATTTGCCGGCGGCGAACAAGTGTTGACTGCTGTAGGTAGCATGTTAGGCGTATTTGGTATTACCGGTGGCTATTACATGTTAGGTATCATGGCAGCCAGTGCTGAATTAATCGGCGGCTTGTTAGTTTTATTAGGCCTTGGTACTCGTTTAGGTGCCTTACTGATTGTAGGTACTTTATTCGTGGCTACTGTATTGGAATTGGGTAATGGCTTCTTAAAATGGGACTATCCGTCTCAGATGATGTTCGGCGCTATTATGCTTTTCATCGCCGGTCCTGGCCGTTTCAGCTTTGACTACAAAATTGCTCATAAATAAGAATTGAGCGATTGTGTTAAGCCTTGAAATTTAATATTGTAATTAATAGGTTAATTGTACAATGAAATTGAACACATAAA